>DASXTN010000062.1:0-2606 GCA_036505435.1 Thermoanaerobaculia bacterium
GATCGTGGCGAAGGCACTGGCCACGAAGTCGCTTCCCGCGGTCGGCGTCGACTCGCGCGAGATCGTCGTGACCGACGACCGCTTCGGCCGTGCGCAGCCGGATCTCGAGGAGACGGAGCGACGCGCGCGCGCCCGCGTCGCTCCGATCTGCGAGCGTGGCGCGATTCCAGTCGCGGCGGGATACATCGGCGCGAACCACGCCGGCGCGACGACGACGCTCGGGCGCGGTGGATCCGACTACACCGCCGCGCTGTTGGGAGCGGCGCTCGAAGCGGAGGCTGTCGAACTCTGGACCGACGTCGACGGGATGATGACCGCGGACCCGAGAATCGTCCCGGCGGCGCGGCCGATCGAGACGATCTCGTTCGAGGAAGCCTCGGAGCTCGCGTACTTCGGAGCGCGCGTGCTCCATCCGCTGACCCTCGCCCCCGCAATCGAGAAGGGAATACCGGTCCGCGTGAAAAACTCGAGACGACCCGATTTTCCCGGGACCGAGATCCGCGCCTCCGCCCGGTCGAGCGGCGAACGCGTCCGGTCGATCGCCTTCAAGAAAGGGATCGCGACAGTGGACGTCGTGACCAGCCGCATGCTCATGGCCTCCGGCTTCTTGCGAACGCTCTTCGACGTTTTCGCGAGGTGGGAAACTGCGGTCGACATGGTGACGACCTCGGAGATCTCCGTATCGGTCACCGTGGACGACCTCTCACGGCTCCCAGAGATCCGCCGCGACCTCGAGCGGCTGGCTCAAGTGGAGATCGGTCGGGATCGCGCGATCGTGTGTCTGGTGGGGCAGGACATCAAGTTCACACCCGGAATCGCCGCCCGGATCTTCCGGACGATCGAGAACGTGAACGTCCTGATGATCTCGCAGGGCGCTTCGAGAAGGAACGTCTCGTTCGTCGTCGAGGAGAGAGACGTGGAAGAGGTCGTGAGAAAACTTCATGCGGAGTTCTTCGAGAAGTGACAGGCGGTAGAATCCGCCTGTCATTCTGAGGCCCGCAGGGCCGAGGAATCCCTGCACATATCGAAGTCCTTCGCGGAGCCTGCAGTGAGCGGACGCGAAGGACTCAGGATGACAGAAGCCCGGGGGGGAGATGCGCTTCGGCATCGTCGGAGCGGGCAAGATGGGCTGCGAGATCGAGGCGATGGCGGGCCGCCGCGGGCACGACGTGATCTGGAAGCTCGACTCCCGCGAGAACGCGGGCGCCGCGGGGCTGACTGCCGAACGCCTCTCCGAAGTGGATGTCGTGTTCGAGTTCACGAATCCAATCGCCGCGCCGGACAACCTCCAGGCGCTGGCGCACGCGAGCGCGGCGGTCGTCTGCGGCACGACCGGCTGGGCCCGCGACCTGCCGCGAGTCGCCGAAGCCTTCCGCGCGGGCGACGGCGTACTCGTCCATGGCGCGAACTTTTCCGTGGGGGTGCGGCATTTCTTCGAGCTCGCGAAGCTCGCCGGCTCGGTCTATCCGCCGGCTGGGTACGCGGCCTTTCTCGTCGAAGAGCATCACGCGGCGAAGCGGGACGCTCCGTCCGGCACGGCACGTGAGATCGCACGGATCGTGGAGAGGGAATCCGGACAGGCGCCTCCGATTTCGAGCGTGCGTGCCGGCACTGTGCCCGGAACGCACCGTCTGGTTTTCGAATCGCCGGAAGACGAGGTCGAGCTCGTTCACCGCGCCCGCGGCCGCGCGGGCTTCGCGAAGGGCGCGGTTTGGGCGGCGGAGCGGATTGCGGGACGGCAGGGCGTCTTCGAGTTCGGAGACTTGCTCGGCGAGGTTCGCTAAAAGAATGAGCGGGGTCAGGTTAAAAAATGAGCGGGGTCAGGTTAAAAAATTAGCGGGGTCAGGTCTCAACCTGACCCCCCTTCGTTGGAGAAGAGGAGGACTTGAACGTGTATCGCGTGGAGTGGAAGGGTTGCGGGACGGCGCTGATCACGCCGTTCGACGACAAGGGGAGGATCGATTTCCGCGCGCTCGCGAAGCTCGTCGACTGGCAGATCGAGCAGGGGATCGACTTTCTCGTGCCGTGCGGAACGACCGGAGAGTCGGCAACGCTGTCGGGCGAGGAGAGAAAGGCGGTGACCGCGGCCGTGGTCAAAGCGGCGGACGGGCGCGTGCCGGTGGTCGCGGGAGCGGGCGGCAACCACACGGCGAAGGCGGTGTTCTGGGCGCGTGACGCGGAGACGGTGGGCGCTGACGGGATTCTCTCGGTATCGCCCATGTACAACAAGCCCTCGCCCGACGGTCTCGTGCGCCATTTCGAGGCGATCGCGGAGGCGGCCGACCTGCCGATCATCGCGTACAACGTGCCGACGCGAACCGGAACCGACATGGACGTGGACACGATCCTTCGGGTCGCGGAGATTCCGCGGATCGTGGGCCTGAAGGAAGCGTCGCCGAATTTCGGCAAGATCGCCCGGATGATGACGATGCTCCCAGAGGATTTCGTCGTCTTCTCGGGGGAGGACTCGACCGCGCTCGCCCTGTTCTCCCTGGGAGGTCGCGGCGTGATCTCCGTCGCCTCGAACGAGATTCCCGGCGAGATGAGCGCGCTCTGCGCCGCTGCGCTCTCGGGCCGGTGGGACGAGGCGAGAAAGCTCCAGCGGA
>DASXTN010000063.1:0-3236 GCA_036505435.1 Thermoanaerobaculia bacterium
GAACGGGTGGTAGGCGACGCAGGGGCGGACGTTGGCGTAGAGACCGAGGGTCTTGCGCGTGGTGACGTTCAGGCTTTTGAACCCTCCGCCTTGCGGCGTCGTGATCGGTGCCTTGAGAAAGACCCGCGTGCGGCGGAGCGACTCCCACGCAGAGGGTTCGATCCCCGAGGTCGCGCCGCGGCGATAGACCCTTTCTCCGATCTCGATTTCCTCGATGGCGAGCCGCGCTCCCGCCGCCTTCAGGACGGCGAGCGTCGCCCCCATGATTTCCGGGCCGATCCCGTCACCGGCTGCAACGGTGATGGGAGTGATGTCAGTCATGCATCCTCCAAAGAGCGGTGCATTATGTGGGTCCAAGATCTATAATGGGAATTTCGCACGTGTCCGGTTCGATCCGCTACCGAGAGACGACCGATCTCTCCTCCGAGTCGATCGATGTGCGCGACGGTCTCGCGCTGCGGTTCGATCCCACACGGCGACTTACGCTTCGCTTCCGCCTCCAGATCGACTCCGACGAAGACCTCGAAGCACTTCGCTACGCGCGTCGATTGATGATCCGCGAAGAGCGTACGCGCGGACTCGAATGGGAGGAACCATCAATCGATGACGCCGTCTTCTCGGTCAACGACATCTGCTGGTCGGCGCTGGCTTCCCAGGCCGCCTGGTGCCGCCGGAAGATCGCCGAGCTCGTCGCTCGTGCGAATCGGAGCCGGCCGGAGGCGGATTCGGCCCCGGCGGAGGGCGACCTCGCCAACGACTGATCGGCCGTCGCACCTGTCACCACCGGTAACACCTTTCGAAGGCGGTCCGGTTCGGCATCGGAAGCTGCACCTCCCAAATCCTTCGTTCGTTGTGGATTGCGCTCGGCCGAGATGCGCGGCACACGCTTCGCTACTTTTGGACCCCAAATGTCCGAGATTGGCCTCGTGGAGGTCTCGGCAGCGGTCCGAGAGGCTTCGGTCGCAGCCGGCGTGCCCTTCGAGCCCGCCGACCCCTCGACCGTCACGCTCCGGTTCCTGCTCTCCGCCCACAGCCCGAAGGGGCTCGACGCACTGCGAAATGCGCGGCGGGCTCTGCTGCGGGAAGAGTGGACTCGCGGTCGCGATCCGGACGAGCCCCCGCTCGAGGACGCGGTGTTCTCGGCGACGGAGATCCTATGGGCCATCCGTTCGGATCAGCGGTCATGGTGCTTGAGGAAGCTCGAGGAGCTCCTTCGACGCGCCAACCAGTTCCTGACCGACGTCCCGGAGGCACGGTCGGTCTAAGAAATCCCGTGGTCTCAGCGCTCTGTGCCTGAGCCTCCTCCGACCCGGGGCATCGAAGCCCGAGCTTTGTCCGAAAGGCGCTTACAATCTTTCCCATGAGCGGACGGCGAGTCCGCGGGCTTCTCACCCTGGCGGCGCTCGTCGCGATCGGCTGGTGGATCCACGAGAAGCGGCCAACCGTCGCAGGCATCGTCGATGATTTGACCCGTCCGCTCCTGGGCTCGCGCGCGGCGGTCAAGGAATCCGAGCGCAAGCGAATCATGGGCGAAGCGAGCCAGGTCATCACGATCGACGAGGAAAAGCCGGTCGGCGCGCTGCACGAGGGGATGACCCAGTCGGACGTGCGCCGGCTCCTCGGCGAGCCGGACGAGATCGAGACGGTCGAAGACGACCGCGGCGAGCACGTTCGCTGGGTGTACCGACGGATCGACCGAGTCATTCTCTTTCACCGCAACCGCGTCGTTTCGATCGCCGTCCGGTAGGCGGCTCCCGCCGCTCCGATCAGGCCGAGCCGCGGCTCTCTCACGACGCGGACCGGAATCTGCGCCAGGAGCGCCTCCATCGGCGGCTTCGACCGAAAGCTCTCTCGAAAGGCGGGACGCCGGAGCGCGGGAAGAATCTTCGCCGCGATGCCCCCGGCGAGGTAGACGCCGCCGGTCGCGCGATATTGGATTGCGAGGTTTCCCGCCTCCGACCCGTAGATCGAGACAAAGATCTCGAGAGCCTCCCGGCAAAGCGGATCCCGTCCCGACAGCGCCAAGCGGCTGATCACCGCCGCCCGGTCGCCTTTCGAGATGGCCCGGGAGACGACGGGTTGAGCATCGAACCGATGATCCGATTTTACGAAGTCGTAGATGTGGCCGAGTCCTTCACCGGAGAGCAACCGGTCGCGCGAGACGCGGCCGAAGCGCACCCGGAGGAAGCGAACCAGGCGGTCTTCGCGTTCGTCGCGGGGGCCGAAGTCGGCGTGTCCGCCCTCGGAAGCGAGCGCCGTCCAGTCTCCGCGGATCTGGACGAGTGCGGCCTGCCCCAGCCCCGTGCCAGCACCGATCACGCCGATTGGTCCGCCCGGCTCAGCGTCTCCGGGCACGAGAACGGTCAGCTTTCGTTGCGAAACGCGCGGAATGCCGAGGGCGGCCGCGACGAAATCGTTCAAAACGCTCACAGGGGAGATCCGGAGGCGACGCGCCAGGCGGCGCTGGTCGATCGACCAGGGCAGTTTGGTGACCTTGGCTCGCCCATCGCGGACCGGACCGGCGACGCCGAACACCGCGGCGGCCGGGTGGTCGCCCTCCCTCGAAAGGAAATCCTCGACGATGGCTTCCAGTCCCGGCCATGCGCCGCTCGGGTAGATCCGCGTGCGGAGGAAAGACAGGGTGCGCGGGCCGACCTCGGCAATCGCGACGGCGGTCTTGGTCCCGCCGATGTCGCCCGCGAGGACGCGCACGGCGAAAAGCTATCAGGCGAGAACCATTTCCTAAAAAGCTCCCGGGTCGGGGTGGGCCCGCCCGGGAAAAAAAGCCCCGGGTCGGGGTGGGGCCGCCCGGGGAGCGAAAGGAGGAGGTTGAGGCTTTTGGTCCTCGCCGGTTTGGAATAGCAATCGCGCCGCCACAGGTGGCCGGATGAAGAAGTCATTCCATTGCAATAACTTGGTGGACGACGTGCGCGACGAACTGACCAGAATTGTCAGCGCTTCGCTGGAATTTGTAACGCGGTTTGTTGGAACTGTCAGAAGGACTGGGGGACTTCGGACCGACGTCAGAGCTGCGAGCGCAGGGGCAGGAGCGCCCACTCGGAGAAGCGCTCCGCGATCGATCGGTGGTTCCACTGCTGGAGGGTGTACGGGCGCGAGCGCGTCAGGTCTTGTTCGAAGGTCTCCTCGAGGCGGCGCGCGATGCCCGGGTCGAAGACCGCGAGGTCGATCTCGTCGTTGTAGCGGAAGGATCGGTTGTCGAAATTCGTGGAGCCAAC
>DASXTN010000064.1:0-6021 GCA_036505435.1 Thermoanaerobaculia bacterium
GAAGACGTGATCGCCGTGGTCCTCGCCGCGCTGGTCTTCTTCGTGCCTTGGGTGACGGCACTCTTTCTGGTCGGATTGCTCGTCGTGCTCGTGACGCACCTCGCCCGCGTGCGCCGGGCACTCGGCGTGCTCTTCTTCCGTCTCCAGCATCCGAGAAGGCGTCATCGGCAGAAGCCGGCCGGCGCGTAGCGGCTCGCTCGTGCCTTATCTGCTGGACGGCGACAACGTGATCGGTTCCGCGCGGGGACGACGCGGAACGGCCCACGATCGCGATGCTCTCGTTCGCGAGGTCTCGGATCGGCTCCGCCGAACTCGGGCGCGCGTGGTTCTCTTCTTCGACGGCGCGGGGGCAGGAGTCTCGCTCGGCAACCTTTCAGTGCGGTTCGCCGGTGCCGTCAGCGGTGACGAAGCGATCGTCCGGGAGGTCGGGCGTACCTCCCCTTCGAGAGAGGCGATCGTCGTGACGGCCGACCGCGAGTTGGCCCGGCGAGTCCGCGACGCCGGCGGGATCGCGATCACGCCGCAGGCTTTCTGGGAGCGGTTCGGAAAGGCTGCGAGCACGACCCGGCGCGAGGAGAAGACGGTCGACGTAGAGGAGTGGATGAACTGGTTCTCCGAGCAAGAAGCCAAGAGGAAGGAGTAACCCCGGTTGGTTGGAACTTCGGACCTGAGACTTGTTGCTAAGCCACGCAGTGCTATATTTTAGTTGTCCGAGCGGGCTGTGCGATCGCCCCGGGATGACCGGGGAGGAAAGTCCGAACTCCGTACGGGCGGCATGCCGGGTAATACCCGGTCGCGGCGACGCGAAGGAAAGTGCCACAGAGAAGAGACCGCCCTTCTCTCGCTTTGGCGAGGGGACGGCAAGGGTGAAACGGTGCGGTAAGAGCGCACCGCTCCGCCGGCAACGGCGGGGGCACGGTAAACCCCATGCGGAGCAAGGCCAAATAGGGAGACGGAGGGCGCCCGTCCCGTCCCGCCTCGAGCGGGGCGTCTCCGGGTCGGCTGCTTGATCCCGAGGGCAACCTCGGGACGAGAGGAATGATCGCAAGCCCGGGCGACCGGGCCACAGAATTCGGCTTACAGGCCCGCTCGGACTCTCTTCTCCCTCTCCCCCCGGGAGAGGGTCGGGGTGAGGGGATACCTCTGTGCCCCAGCCGCTGAAGCCCCCGCGTCTCCGGCCTGGCGCCACCATCGGTGTCGCCAACGTCTCCGGTCCCGTCGACGAGGCGCGGCTCGAATCGGGTATCGCAGTTCTCCGCGCGAAGGGATATCGCGTCGTGGAAGCATCGAATCTGCGTCGTCGTGACGGCTTCCTTGCGGGAAGCGACGCGGAGCGTGCGGCGGGTTACTGCGAGCTCCTTCGGAATCCGCTTGTCGGCGCTATCTTCTTCGCCCGCGGCGGGTATGGCGCGGCACGCATCCTCTCGCTTCTCGATCCCTCCGAGATCCGGTCGAACCCCAAGATCCATCTGGGAGGCTCCGACCTGACTGCGCTCTTCGCGTTCGCCTGGAAGCACGCGTCGCTCGTGACGGGGTACGGTCCCATGGTTGCCGTGCACATGGCGGACCGCGCCGAGCTCGACTGGGAACCGGTTCTCTCCGGCGAACGTCCTCGGCCGTATTCCGTGCCTCTCGAAGACGTGATCTCGCCCGGCGCGGGAGAGGGACCACTCGTCGGCGGCTGCCTCTCTCTGGTCGCATCGCTCTGTGGCACGCCGGAGGCGATCGACGCGCGCGGTTCGGTCCTTTTCTGGGAGGACATCGGCGAGGAGATCTACCGTCTCGATCGAATGTTGACCCAGCTGGAGCGCTCCGATACATTCGACCGGCTGGAGGCAATGGTCATCGGCTCGATCGCGCCGGGTCGGCGCGAAGACGCGGGGTCGCGGGACGAGGTCCGTGGTTGGCTCGCGCAGAGGTTCTCCGGCGCTCCCTTTCCCGTCGTGATGGGATTCCCTGCCGGGCACGTGGCCGGGACCCGAACCATCCCACTTGGCGCCCATGTTCGGGTTGCTCTCGACCGTGGCGCCATCGAGTTCTCCGAGGCCGTCGCATGAGCCGCCCATGAAAGCGGTCTTTCGCGCGGGCGCCGGTACTCCGAAAAGTCCGTTCGAGCGTTACCTGGTCAATCACCCCATGGGCGACATCATCTTTTCCGAGGGGGAGATCGGGACCGAGATGTACATCATCCAGTCGGGCACGGTCGAGCTCTTGAAGGAGATCGGCGGCGAAACCCGCGTGCTCGCGACCCTCGAGAAGGGCGACTTCTTCGGCGAGATGAGCGTCCTCGAAGATCTTCCCCGCACCGCCTCCGCCCGCGCGAAGACCGAGGTCGAGCTGGTCCGCATCAATGGCGCCACCTTCGATGCGATGCTGAAGAGCAACACCGAGATCGCAATCCGAATGATGCGGAAGCTCTCCCGCAGACTCCGAGAGGTGACCGGGCTGCTCGAGGACGCGCTCGGCCGCCACGTCGCCGAGGAGGAGAAGCCCGCCGAGCGCCGTGTCGTCCCCGAGCCGAATGCGTTTCGGCTCGTCGCGCTTGGAGGCAAGGCGGAGTTCTTCCTCCATCCCGAAGGCGATACGCTTATCGGCCGTGGCGATGCGGTCACCGGGATCACGCCGGACGTCGACCTCGGACCCCTCGATCCGCAGCGCTCCACTTCGCGCCGTCACGCGAAGATTTATCCCATGGCGGGAAAGCTCTACCTGATGGAAGAGATCGGGGTGATGAACGGGACCTTCGTCAACGGGACGCGCGTGACGACGGGCACGCCGGTGCCGGTCTCCGGCGGTGACGAGCTCCGCTTCGGGCTCGTCTCGATGACTCTCGAAACTGCGGGCGCGTAGGTCTTTGGGCGGCGCGCTCTCGCTCGCCGACCCCGTTTCCAAAATCCCGGGCGTGGGCTCGACCGTCGCGGGCAAGCTCGCGGCGGCGGGATTCGCGACGATCGCCGACTTCCTTCTCGCGCTCCCGTTCCGATACGAGGACCGCCGCCGTTTCCGGCCGGTCTCGGACCTCGTCTGGGGAGAGCCGGCGACGCTTCTCGTCCGCTTCGGCGGTGTTCGGTCGTTTCGCATGCGGCGCGGGACATTGCGGATCGAAGGCGTCGCCGACGACGGCAGCGGCGCGGTGCGGATCGTGTGGCACAACCGCTATCCGTCCTTCGCGCAGGCGCTCCAATCCGGCCGTGCAGCCGCGATTTATGGCACCCCCGTCGCCGGTCCGCGCGGGGAGATGCGGATCGAGAACCCGGAAACCGAGTTCTTCGAGGAGGGCCAGGAGAGCGATCCCCTCCACTCCGGGAGGGTCGTGCCGATCTACCACCGCGTCGCCGAGATCCCGTCGCGCCGCTGGCGAACTCTCGTTCGTCGGGTCCTGGATGCGCTCGCACCGGATCCTGTCGCCGCATCCGCGTGCTCCGCCGAGCTTCTCAGCGCGCTCGAGGAGGTCCACTTCCCGAACGATCCCGCCGAGGCGGAGCGATCGCGACGTCTTCTCGCCGACGAGGAGCTGCTCGTCCTCGCGGCGCGCATCGAGGAGAAGCGAGCGCGCCTCCGCGAGAGGCCAGGGATGCGCCTCACCGCGGACGAGAGCCTGCGGCGCGCGGTGCGGGAGGCGCTCCCGTTTCGGCTGACTGCCTCACAGAAGCGCGTCGTCCGCGAGATCGCGAACGACCTCGGTTCGGGTCGCGCCATGGCGCGCCTTCTCCAGGGGGATGTCGGCAGCGGCAAGACGGTGGTGGCCGCTCTGGCGCTGCTCCTTGCGTCCCGCAACCGTGCACAGGGAGCGCTCATGGCGCCCACGGAGATCCTCGCCGAGCAGCACGCCGAGACGCTCGTGCGTCTCCTCGCCGGTGCCGGCGTGCGGCTCGCGCTGCTCACGGGACGCGTCCGGGGACCCGCACGGCGCGGCCTGCTCGCCGCGCTCGAGGCGGGAGAAGTCGATGTGCTCGTCGGGACACACGCTCTCGTCGAATCGCCAGTCCGTTTCCGGCGCCTCGGCCTCGTGGTCGTTGACGAGCAGCATCGTTTCGGTGTCGCCCATCGGGCTCGTCTGTTTCGAAAAGGCGAGTCGCCGCACGTCCTCGTCATGACGGCGACGCCCATTCCACGATCGCTCGCCTGGGCGATCTACGGTGAGCTCGACGTCTCCGTGCTCGACGAGAAGCCGCCCGGTCGCTCTCCGGTCACGACGCGCGTGCGCGAAGAGGGGGACCGCGAGCGGATCTACAGGTTCGCGGCCGAACGCGTCGCGGCCGGCGAGCGGGTGTACGTGGTCGTACCGGCCATCGACGAAGGGGAGCGCGACGTCGCCGCCACGCGCGACACCGCCGCGCGGATAGCGCTCTTCGCGCCGCGCGATCGGGTCGGCGTGCTGCACGGAAAGCTGCCCGCGGTGGAGCGGATCCGCGTGCTCGACGATTTCGCAGCCGGCCGCGTCGGGATTCTGGTCTCGACGACCGTCGTCGAGGTCGGAGTCGACGTGCCGGAAGCGACGTTCATGGTGGTCGAGAACGCGGAAAGCTTCGGCCTCGCACAACTGCACCAGCTCCGCGGGCGCGTCGGCCGGTCCTCCCGGCGATCCTGGTGCGCCCTCGTCGTGGGCAGGAACGCGAGCGAGGAAGCGCGGGAGCGGCTCCGGGTGCTCGAGAAAACCACGGACGGCTTCGCCATCGCCGAAAAGGACCTCGAGACCCGCGGACCCGGCGACCTCCTGGGGACCCGGCAGTCGGGTCTGCCCGCGATGCGCGTGGCCGATCCCCTCCGCGATCTCGCTCGCCTGGGGGAAGCGCGCCGGATCGCGCGCGAGCGCATGGAGAGAGGAGCGGCGATCGAGAGCGACCTGTTCGGATATCCTTCCCGCCCGATTCCGGGAACCTGAAACCTGCAACCTGTAACCTGTAACCGGCAATGAGAGTACTCGTCACCGGTGGGACCGGCTTCGTCGGCACTCACCTCGTCAACACGCTCCTGCGGCGTGGTCACTCCGTCGCCGTCCTCGCGCGTCAGCCGGATCGCGCGCGGAACCGATACAACCGCCCCGTGGAACGGTGCCGCGGCGACGTGCTCGATCCCGCATCGCTTCCGCGCGCCGTCGCGGGGCGCGATGCCGTCATCCACCTGGTCGGGATCATCAACGAGAAGAAGGCTCAGACTTTCGACCGGATGCATCGCGAGGCGGTCGAAAACGTCGTCGGCGTTCTGCAGGCGACCGGCGTGCGAAGGCTTCTCCACATGAGCGCGATGGGGGTGTCGGAAGACGCTCCCTCCGAGTACGGGCGGAGCAAAGCGGCGGGGGAGAAGGTCGTGCGCGGGTCTGGGCTCGACTGGACGATCTTCCGACCGTCGATCGTGTTCGGGCCGGGGGACGGCTTCGTCTCGCTCCTCGCCCCGATCGTCACGAAGAACCCGGTGTTCATTCCGGTCATCGGCGCGGGAACGACGCGCTTCCAGCCGGTTTCCGTCTACGACGTTGCGAGGGTCTTTTCGGATTCTCTGGAGAAGCCGGAAACGATCGGACGGGCCTTCGAGCTCGGCGGCCCGGAGATCCTGACGCTGAACGAGATTTACCGCGAGATCGCGACCGTGCTCGGCAAGCGACGCAAACCGCTCGTCCACTTCCCGCTCTGGTGGGGACGACTTCTGGCGCGATTCTTCGAGTCCCTCGCCCGCCGTGAATGGATCGCCGATCCTCCACTCACGCGCGATCAGCTGAAGAGCCTCTCGCGCGACAACGTCGCCGACGTCTCGGAGACGATCGACGTCTTCGACGGCGAGTGGAAAGAATTCCGCGCGGGATTGCGCGAATATCTCTCGGGCGGGATGAAGCACGATCCGCGAGCCGGCATCGGCGACACAATCGTTCTCGAGCCCGTGAAGACGATGCGGCTTCGCTAGAGTCTTCTACTTCTGAGCCGCTCCGCCGCGGCGCAGGCGGATCGTCCCGGAGCTCGTCTGGACGCGCACTCGCTCGCCGCCTCCGTTCAACGTGCCCGTTCCACGGACGGTCCCTTCCCG
>DASXTN010000065.1:0-8629 GCA_036505435.1 Thermoanaerobaculia bacterium
CGAGCGTGTTTCGCGCCGCGAGCTTTCCGTAACCGAGCGCCGCGTACAGGTCTTCGAGCTTCGAAAAGCCCCAGTTCGGCAGCTCGGCCTGGAGCTTTCCCTCGGATTCGAGCCTTTTGACCGTCTTTTTGTACTTTTTCAACTCTCGCTCGAGCAGCCGACGCCCGAGCTCGACGGCCTGCACCTTCTCCTGCGCCTGGATGAAATGCCGGATCTTGTGGCGGGCGCGACTCGTCACCACGAACGACAGCCAGTCTCGCGAGGGAGTCTGGTTCGGCGCGGTCAAGATCTCGACGATGTCGCCGCTCGCTAGGGGCGTTCGCAGCGGGACGAGCTTTCCGTTGACGCGCGCTCCGACACAGCGATGGCCGACGTCGGTGTGAACGCGGTAGGCGAAGTCGACGGGTGTCGCCCCCCGGGGAAATGCGAAGACCTCTCCCTTCGGCGTGAAGGTGTAGACCTCATCCGGGTAGAGGTCCACCTTGAGCGCGGAGAGGAACTGCCGTGGATCGGAAACCTCGCTCTGCCAGTCGACCAGCTGGCGCAGCCACTGGAATCGCTGGTCGTCGGCGTGAGGGCCGAGCCTTCCCTCCTTGTACTTCCAGTGCGCCGCAATCCCACGCTCGGCGATCAGGTCCATCTCACGGGTTCGGATCTGGATCTCGAACGGCTGCGCCGCCTCTCCCATCACCGTCGTGTGGAGTGACTGGTAGAAATTCGGCTTCGGCATCGCGATGTAATCCTTGATGCGGCCGGGAAGGGGTCGCCAGAGCTGGTGCACGAGCCCGAGCGCGGCGTAACAGTCGCGCGTCTCCGGCGTGACGATGCGGAAGGCGAGAATGTCGTAGAGCTCTGCAGCGTCGACCTCGCGGCGGCGAATCTTTTCCGCGATCGAGTAGTACCTCTTCAACCGGCCGGTAACCTCTCCGGCGATTCCTGTTTCCGCGAGCTTTGATTGGAGGCGCGTGCGGATCTTCTCGATCATCGACTGAGAGACCTTCATTTGCCGCTCGACCTCCCGAGCGATGCGGGCGTAGCCCTCGGGCTCCAGGTGCATGAAGGCGAGATCCTCGAGCTCCCCTTTCACGAGGCCCATGCCGAGCCTGTTCGCGATCGGTGCGTAGATGTCCAGGGTCTCCCGAGCGATTTCCCGTCGTCTTTCCTCCGCGAGGTACTGCAAGGTCCGCATGTTGTGAAGGCGGTCGGCGAGCTTCACGAGCACGACACGAAGGTCGGAGACCATCGCGAGAATCATCTTGCGGAAGGTCTCGGCCTGCTCCTGCTCGCGCGAAACGTAGGAGAACTTGCCGATCTTCGTCAATCCGTCGACCAGGTCGGCGACCTCGGGTCCGAACTGCTGCGCGATCGATTTCTTGGTGGTGAGCGTGTCCTCGAGGACATCGTGCAGGAGTCCGACGACGATCGAGACGTCGTCCGCTTTCATCTCCGCGAGGATCGCCGCGACGTTGAGCGGATGGATGAGGTACGGCTCCCCGGAACGTCGCACTTGGCCCTTGTGCTCGAGCGCCGAGAAGACATACGCCCGCCGCAGCAGGTCCTGATTGCAACCCGGGTTGTAGGCCTCGACTCGGTCGAGTATGTCCTCGAACCTGATCACGGCAAGACTAGATTAACGCCTGCGGGAAACGGCCGGAAAACGGAATAGGGAAACGAACGAAGACGGGCTCTACTCGCTTTCCGTTCTACGGTTCCCGTTTTCCGACTAGCGTCGGCCGGACTTCTTCTTCTTCGCCGCGGCGGGCGGCTGCGGCGCGACGGGCTTCGGCGCCGGCACCACCTGGAGCTTTCTGCGGCTCCGGAGGTCCTTCCAGATCACGACGATCGCCGAAGCGACGTAGATCGAGGAGTAGGTGCCGACGATGATCCCGATGATGAGCGCGAGGGCGAACGTGTTCAGGACCTCGCCGCCCAGGAAGAAGAGCGCGATGACGACGAGCATCGTCGCGCCGGACGTCAGCACGGTTCGGGAGAGCGTCTGGTTGATCGATCGGTTGATCACCGACTCCAGGGCCTCTTTCTTCGGAGTGCGCTGGTTCTCGCGCACCCGGTCGTAGACGACGACCGTGTCGTTGACCGAATAGCCGACCAGGGTGAGCAACGCCGCGACGACGACCAGGTTGAATTCGCGTCCCAAGAGCGCGAGCAGCCCGACCGTGATCAGAGTGTCGTGGATGAGAGCGACGACGGCGCCGACGCCGAACGGCAGGGACCGGAACCGGATCGCGATGTACGCGAGCATGCCGACGATCGACCAGACCACCGCGAGCACCGCCTTCTTGCGCAGGTCGGCGCCGACCTGAGGACCGACGTTCTCTGCGGACAGGAGCACGAAAGGCCCGGTGTACGAGTTCGCCTTGATCCACTCGCGAACCGGGAGCGAAATGTTCGGCACCCGATCGAGGTCCGCCGTCGAGCGGAAGATGGCGGCGTTCGAACGGTAGTCGATGATGCGCTCCGCGATCTGGCCGTAGTACTCCGCCGCGACGATCTCGGGCCGGCCGGAGACGCGATCGGGATCGGCGGCCGCCAGCCGCGCGGCGAGCGCGTCTTTGCCTTCTCGGTTCAAGTCGAGCTTCGAAGGATCGGCGCCTGGGCCCTGGAGACCGGCACGCAGAGCGTTCTGCACGTCGTGGGAGACGTCGCGGCCTTCCTCCTTCTGCTGCTGGACGCGGATCAAGACCTGGTTCTTCTGCGGTTCCTCGTAGCGCTGGAGACCCGTCTCTCCCAGATTGGCGCCGTCCAGGATCTTGCGCAGTCGGTCGAGGTCCGGCCGCTCCGCGAACCGCACCGCGATCTGCGTTCCGCCCGCGAAGTCGATCCCGAACTTCAAGCCTTTCTGCACGAAGATGGCGAAAAGACCGACGGCGATCAGCAGCCAGGACGCGCCGATCGCGTACCACTTGTACCTCAAGAAGTCGATGTTGGTCTGGCGAAACAGTTCCATTTCCGCTCTCAGATCGAAAGGGCGTCGATGTGCTGGCGCCGGCCGTAGGTCAACTCGAAGATCGTGTGTGACACGAACACGGCGGTGAACACCGAGATCAGGAGTCCCAGGATCAGGGTCACGGCGAAGCCTTTTACTGGCCCCGTTCCGAACTGGAAGAGGAAGATCGCCGAGATGATGACCGTCAGGTGCGTGTCGATGATCGTCGCGAACGCCTTCGAGAAGCCGTTCTCGATCGCCGTCTTGGGAGCGCGGCCGCCCCGCAGCTCCTCCCGGATGCGCTCGAAAATGAGCACGTTCGAGTCGACCGCCATACCGATCGTCAGGATGAACCCGGCGATGCCGGGCAATGTGAGGGTCGCATTGAAGAGCGCCATCGCTCCGAGGAGCATGACGGCGTTCAAGATGAGAGCGAGGATCGCATTCAGACCCGAGAGCCGATAGTAAACGGCTATCGCGACGAACACGAAGAGCGCTCCGGCGATCGATGCGGTCACCCCTTTGCGTATGGAGTCGAGGCCGAGCGATGGCCCGACGGTGCGTTCCTCGAGATAAGTCAAGCCCGCCGGCAGCGCGCCGGCGCGGAGCACGAGCGCGAGGTCGTTCGCCTCCTCCGGCGTGAAGCTCCCCGTTATCTCGCCCTGATCGTGAATGCGCTCGTTGATCGTCGGCGCGGACTTGACGCGCTTGTCCAGGATGATCGCGAGCTGCTTGCCGACGTTTTCGCCGGTCGCTTTCGCGAACTTCTCGGCGCCCGCAGCATTCAGGAAGAAGGAGACGGCGTTGCCTCCGAGCTGCCGCTGCGTCGGACGCGCGTTCTTGAGATCTCGCCCGGTGATGACCGCCGACTTCTGGACGAGATACCAGGCCTGCTCCCGTTGTCCCGGCACCGCAGCGGCCTCGACCAATTCGAGGTTCGCGGGAACCTGACCACCGTGCGGCGCGAGGAGCGCCGCCCGGTCGGACGACGGGCCGGAGACGACGAGCTTCAATTCCAGGAACGCGGTGCTCTTGATCAGGTCCTTGACCCGCTTAGGGTCGTCGATGCCGGGAAGCTGGACGAGGATCCGGTCGGTTCCCTGACGCGCGATCAACGGCTCGGCAACGCCGAACTCGTCGATGCGGTTGCGGATCGTCTCCACCGCCTGAGAGACGGCGTTTTCCTCGATCTGTCGGCGGGCGAGGTCCTTCAGCGCGAACGTCCACTTGCCGCCGGCGGTCGAGACGTTCCAGTCGGGGAGGTATCGCCGGACCGTTTCCTCGAGCTTTCGCTCGTCCGTCTGGGGCGTCACCACGACGGAGAACGCCCGATCGTTCGGGAGCTCGACTGAACCGAGCGTGAGTCCCTGCTCGCGGGCCTGCGTCTGGAGCTGCTCGACGGCGTCGTCGCGCTCCGCCTTGATCGCGTCGGCGGTGTTGACCTGGAGAACGAGGTGGATCCCGCCCCGCAAATCGAGCCCCAGCTTGACTCCCTTCTTGAGCGCTTCGGAGAGTGGGGGCTTTCCGGGACCGGTCCATTCGCGGCGGGCGTTCGCATAGCCCATGGCGACGTAACCCGCGATCATCCCGGCCACGACCAGGAGAATCAGCAGGATCCGCCAGCGCACCCTCTTCGACAAGGCATTCCTCCTGAAAAAAGAACCGTGAAGTGTAACGGAAGAAGCTCTCGGCTGTCAGCTGTCGGCTGTCAGCTGCCCAGGGCCGGAGGTGCGGCCGGCTCTGGTTCCGAGGCGGGGCCGGCTATGGCGCTGCGGAGCACTTTGATCTTCACGTTGTCGCCGATCTGGAGGATCACCGCCCCGTGGGTCTCATCGAAGGCAGCGATCCGCCCGAAGATCCCCCCGCTCGTCACGACCTCATCCCCCTTCTTCAGCTGCGTCAACATCTGCTGCTGCCGCTTCTGTCTCTTGCGCATCGGGGCGATGAGAAGGAAGTAAAAGATGACGAAGATGAAAACCATCGGGAGAAACTGGATGAGACCGCCGCCCGGCCCCGGTTGCGGAGCGCTTTGAAGCAGATCGACCAGCGGCGCTTTCATGACCGGTGGATCATATCGGAGCTTTCCGGCTCAGGGCTTGGAGAAGGGTAACGGTTCCTTCCGCGGCGGTACCTTCGCTCGGGCGGCGTCCGCGCGATTCCAGAACCGGAGGAAGTTTTCGCCGAGAACTCCCCGGACCTCTTCCTCGGAGTGGCCGCGCCGCAGAAGTTCCTCCGTCAACAACGGGAGCTTCGAGACGTCTTCGAGTCCCTCCGGAGGGTCCTCGATCCCGTCGAAGTCGGTGCCGAGCCCGGCCGCTCGCGGACCCCCCACCTTCAGGACTCTCTCGATGTGGTCCACGACGGCGCGCCACGACGCGCGCTGCGTCCGGATGCCGTTGATCAACTTGTTCGTCTCCTCGTCGCGCTCCTTCGGATCGTTCCTGTATTTCTCGTTGATCTCGGCGAACTTCGGGGCGAGGGCGGCCCGCTTCGCCACGAAATCATCGACGACTTTCTGGTCCACGAACGTCGAGCTGACGTTGACCATGACTACGCCACCGGTCGCCGCGATCGCGCGGATCTGATCGTCCGTGAGATTCCGCGGGATGTTCGAGAGCGCGCGGCAGGAAGAGTGAGACGCGAAGATGGGCGCCCGCGAAGTCTCGAGCACATCCGCGATCGTCCCGTCCGAGACGTGCGAGACGTCGACGAGCATGCCGAGACGATTCATCTCGAGCACGACTTCGCGCCCGAAGTCGGTCAGTCCGCCGTGGACGGCGTACTTCTTCGGGTCGAAGTCCGGCCGCCAGAACGACCCGGAGGAGTCGGCCCATGCGTTCGTGTTCGTATGCGTGAGGGTCATGTATCGAACCCCCAGGCGATGGAACGCGGCGAGCGCGCCGAGCGAGTTCTCGATCGCGTGTCCCCCTTCGATGCCGATCAGGACGCCGATCTTCCCCTTCCGCTTCGCATCGCGAACTCCGGCCGGCGAGGCGGCGAACACGAGCTCGGGTTGGTCGGCGACGAGCCGCTGGATGAGCTCGATCGTCTCGAGCGCCTTCTTCGCGGAACCCCCGGAGTCCGCGAAGGCCGCCGGCACGTAAGCCGCGAAGAACGGCCCGGTGACGCCCCCCTCCTTCAGCCTCGGGATGTCGACGTGACCGGTCGAGAGCCGTTTCCCGATGTCGGCCCAACCCTTCTCCTCGAGCCAATACGGAACGTCCTCGTGGGTGTCCACCACGATTGCGCTGCGATGAATTCGGAGCGCCCGCGCATGGAAATCCTCCGGCGCCGAAGCGAACGGCGCGGCGCCAGCGATGAAGAGCGCCAGCAGAGGAAGAAAGAGAAGCATTCTCTTCACAGCGCGAGAGGCTACCATCCGGGTCATGACGGAGCCTCCGCGGTTTCTTCCTCTCGACTTCCAGCGTCTGACGCCGCGTTTAGGCGATCTTCCCTTCGGGCGGCGCCTCGATCTTCGAAAGCGCCCCCCTGAAAATCGCCGCCCGAATCGTCTTCATCCACTCCAGGTAGAAGAAGACGTTGTGGATCGAGAGGAGCATCGGCGCAGAGAAGTCGCCGAGCACGAAGAGATGCCGCAAATACGCCCGTGTGTGACGGCGGCACACCGGGCACGCGCAGTCGGGGTCGAGCGGCGCCAAGTCCTCCTTGAAACGCTCGTGCTTGATCGTGACTTCCCCGGCGCGCGTGTACGCGTGGCCCATGCGGCCGTTGCGCGTTGGCAGGACGCAGTCGAAGAGGTCGACGCCCGCCCGCACCGACGCGAGGAGATCGCCCGGGGTACCGACGCCCATCAGATAACGCGGCTTCTCGTCGGGGAGGAGAGCGGACGCAAAGAGAGTGATGGTCCGGATTGCGTCCTTCGGCTCGCCGACGGCGACTCCGCCGATTGCGTAGCCGTCGAAGTCCAGATCGAGAAGCGGCGCGGCGGCACTCCGCCGCAAGTCTTCGTGCGTTCCTCCCTGAACGATCCCGAAGAGGAGCGGTCCGTGATCACCGCTGATCCAGCTTGCGCGTGATCGCGCCGCCCAGAGTCCGGAGATCCGGCACGCCTCCTCGACCACGCGCCGCTCCGCCGGAAAGGGGGGGCAGACGTCGAGCGTCATTGCGATGTCGACGCCGAATTCGGACTGGAGCTCGACGGCGAGCTCGGGGGTCAGAAAGTGGCGGCTTCCGTCTTCGGGGCTCCGAAACTCGACGCCGTCATCGGTGACTCGGCGGCGCGAAGAAAGGCTCATCACCTGGAAGCCCCCCGAGTCGGTCAGAATCGCGCGGCGCCAGCCGAGGAAGGCGTGCAGCCCTCCGGCGCGGCGAATGACCTCGCGTCCCGGCCGCGCCATCAAGTGATAGGTGTTCGAGAGAATCGCGCGGCAGTCCCACTCCTCGAGTCGGTCGAATTCGACCCCCTTGACGGCGCCCCGCGTGCCGACCGGAAGAAAGCACGGGGTTTCGACTTCGGCGTGGGGGGTCGCGAGAATGGCCGCGCGCGCGGAAGACGCCGGGTCGCGGGCGAGAAGCCGAAACGCCTTCTCAATCGCTGCGGGAGGAGCTCCGGGAAGGATCGTTCGCGGCAAGGGCGCGCGATGTTAGCAGACCGCAACGCCTGTTCCTCCGGCACTTTGCGCCGGTTGCCCTTTGTAGAGTCGCGTGCTAGGTTTCGGCCGCGTCGTCGGGAGGGTGATGCCCGAGCTCGGAAAAAAATTCGCGTGCTACAACTGCGGGACGAAGTTCTACAACCTCGGCCGTCCCGAGGCGATCTGTCCGAAATGCG
Organism: Thermoanaerobaculia bacterium; assembly: GCA_036505435.1. Taxonomy (GTDB): domain Bacteria; phylum Acidobacteriota; class Thermoanaerobaculia; order UBA5066; family Gp7-AA6; genus Gp7-AA6. Next base: position 7,734 of record DASXTN010000065.1, read on the forward strand.
GCGCCAACCAGAAGAACGCGAAGTCCGAGGACATGCCGGTCGCCGCCCCACGACCACCGCGTCGCTCGACGGTCATCATGGAGCCTCCACCCGAGGAGAACGTCAACGAGTTTGGTGAAGAACCGGCCCCCGAGGAAGAGCGCGAAGTCGACGAAGACCTCGAGGAAGACGAAGAGATCGTCGAGGCGGACCGCCACGAAGAGGAAGAGTTCTGACAGACGGACGGTGGGCTCGGCGCCCGCGTACCTCGGGTTGGGGTCGAACCTCGGGGACCGACGCCGCCACATCGAAGCCGCTCTGCGCGAAATTGCGCGTTTCGCTCCCCTCCGAAAGGTTTCCTCCTTCTATCGGACCGAGCCCGTCGGCTTCCGCCATCAACCCGACTTCTGGAATGCGGTCGTCGAGATCGAGTGGGAGGGCACGCCTCGCGCTCTTCTGAAGGCAACCCGTGAGGTCGAAACCCGGGTGGGGCGGACCCCGAGCTTCGCGAACGGCCCGCGGGAGATCGACGTCGATGTTCTCGACTTCGGCGGTCGTGTTCGCGAGAGAGGCAGCCCCCTGCTCCCTCACCCGCGGTTGAACGAGCGCCGCTTCGCGCTCGCTCCACTCGCCGAGATTCGCCCCGACTGGACGGATCCCCGCACGGGAAGGAGCGTCCGAGACCTTCTCGACTCGCTCCCTTCGATCCCGCGGGTGCGGAAGATTGCACGCCTTTCGCTAAGAGCGAGCCCTCCACGCGAGTAGGTTCCTCTTCGCCTCTTCCTGGATTGCCACGTCTTCCACGAGATGGCCCGGAGAAGGCGCATCCGCGACGAGCTCCCTCTCGATCTGGATCGCTTCGTTTCTCTCGGCGCGTCCACCGTCGGCGAGCGCTTCGGCCAGGAAATGGCGATTGA
>DASXTN010000066.1:0-3005 GCA_036505435.1 Thermoanaerobaculia bacterium
GATCTCACACTTCTCTGGCGGCCGCATCGACCAGTTCGATCCCGCGACCGGCGAGATCGCGGGCTTTCTCGGTTTCCTCGATCCGATCCACTTCGATCTCTTCGGCGGGCGCGTCTACGTCGCGGAGGCCAACGGCACGAAGGGCCAGATCGCCGTTCTCGAGCCGACCCTTGCCGTCTCGTTAGGTCGTACGCTCGAGCCACTGACCGTGGATATCGGCACGCTCGTGAACGCGCGCCGCGCGAGCGTCCGCGACTACACCGTCACGCCGACGACCTTCGCGTCTTCCCCGGAAGGGATTCCCGCCGCCGACCTCAAGGTCGTAGCGGGCATCGGAGGAATTCTTCGAACGGAGATTCCCTGGACAAACGCCTACGGCATCGACGTCGTCGGCGGAGAGGTGTGGGTGGGATCGAACGGAAAGCTCGCCCGGCTGGTCCTCCAGACCGTCGGCACGACCTCCGACCTCGTCGCGCCGGCCGCGACGCAGCTCGCCGGCACGGCCGACAAGGAGAGCCGGGTCGACATCGTGCTCCACAACTCCGGAGACGTTCCGATCGCCGGCGAGGCGCTTTACCTTTTTTCTCCCGGCTTTTTCGCGGCGCGGGCGACGTTCAACCTCGAGCCCGCCGCCACGACGCTTCTCTCCGACGCTTTCGGCGACGTCGGGTCGAGCACGATCCCGATCACGGGTCCGGTGCGGGTGCGCGTCACTTCCGGTCCAGCGGACAAGCTGGTCGCGAGGGTGCGCAGCGCTCAAGCGCGCGAGGACGGTGGCTCGTTCGGATACGCGACGCCGGCGTTCTCCACCTCCGAGAGCCTCGACGAAGGCTCGAGTCGGACCCTCTTCACGGGAGCCCGCGAATCGGAGACGTCGATCTTCGGCTTCTATACGCCGTCGGGGGCGGAAGCCGTGTTCACGCTGTTCGCGCCCGACGGGACGGTCCGCGGGACTCTTCCAATCTCGCTCGCGGCGAACATCGAGCAGGAGTTCAATCCGGCGGCATCGGCATTCGGCGTCGCGGAAGAGCCCGGAGACGTGATCCGCGTTTCGGTCGTCTCCGGAACTCTGTTCCCGTACGTGCGAATCGTCGACGAAGGCACCGGCGACACGGCACTGTCCCTGCCCGCGAAGGCATTGCCGAACAGCGCGCTCTATCCCAGCGTCGGAACCGCGGTCGGGCTCTACGACACGAGCTTCGTTTCCGATCTCTTTCTCTCCAATCCCGATAGCGACACCGCCGCAACCGTGACGATCGAGTACCGCTCGCTCAATCCGCTCGAGCCGCGCAGGATCGTGGACCTCACGCTTCCACCAGGCGCGAGCAAGGTCGTCACAGACGTTCTGCCGACTCTCTTCGGAATCGCCGTAGGGCAGGGCGCTCTTCTCGTCGCCTCCGATCCTCCCGTCGCGTCATCCGTTCGAGTCGCGTCGCGCAAGCCCGAAGGGGACTTTGCGAACTTGGCGCTGCCGGTCGAGGAAGACGAAGCTGTTCCTGCGGACGGCTCTGCGTTCGCCTTCGCGGCGCAGACGCCGACCCGGCGAACGAATCTGCTGCTCTTCAACCGTGGCCTCCGCGGCGTTGCCACGGTCATCGGCGTCAACGGAAACAATGGCGAGATCGGTCGTCTCACGGTCACAGTCGGTAGTGCGCAGCCGGTCCGGCTGGACTCGGTGCTGGCCGCGCTCGGCGCCGAGGAGGAGAGAAACGGCCGCCTCGTCGTGAAAGCTTCGGACGGAATGCTCCTCTACGCCTGGGTCGCCGAGGTGGACGGGCCGACGGGAGACGTCGAGATCGCGACGTTGCGACCGTAGCCGGGTTCAAGGTTCAAACTCGACTCCGGAGCCGCTTCATATAATTCCGGCTTCGGTGGCCTCTCCCACGACCGTCATTCGCGGGTCGGGGATGTTCGTTCCCGACAGCGTGGTCACGAACGACCGGATGTCGCTCCTCATGGAGACGAGTGACGAGTGGATCCGGCAGCGCACCGGAATTCAGGAGCGGCGCTACGCGCGTCAAGGGACGTCCTCCTCAGATCTTGCGGTCGAAGCGGCAAAACGCGCGCTCGAAGACGCCGGGGTCGAAGCGCGTGACCTCGACCTCATCGTGTTCGCGACGATGACGCCCGATCACTACTTCCCGGGGAACGGCGGCCTGCTCGCGAGGAACCTCGGGCTCGAAACCACACACGCCCTGGACATCCGCATGCAGTGCGCGGGTTTCCTTTCCGGGCTCCAGGTGTCGGACGCGTTCATCCGCTCGGGGACGTACCGCCGCATCCTCCTGGTCGGTGCCGAGTGCCACGCCTCGCTCTATCCGTGGACGGAAGCCGAGTGGGCCGTGATGTTCGGAGACTCGGACGGCCCGGTCTCGCCGGAGGCACACGCGTGGGGAACCGCGCAACGCGATCGCGCCGTCATCTTCGGAGACGGCGCGGGCGCTTTCGTCCTCGAGGCAGATGAAACCGGTGACGGCCGCGGCTTTCTCGGTTTCGAAATGCGCACCGACGGAACGCACTGGGACAAGCTTTACGTGCCGGGAGGAGGCTCGGCGAGCTTTCCTTACTTCTCTCCGGAGATGTTCGCGAACAACGGCACCGTTCCGATCGTGGAGGGACGACAGGTGTTCCGTCTCGCGACGACGATGATGCCGGAGATCGTGCGCGAAGTTCTGGCGAAACACGCCCTCACCATCGAAGATGTCGATCTGCTTCTCATGCACCAGGCGAACCTGCGGATCAACGAGGCGGTCCAGAGGCACCTCGGTCTGCCCGACGAGAAGGTCTTCAACAACATTCAGAAGTACGGCAACACCACGGCGGCCACTCTTCCGCTCGTATTCCACGAAGCGAAGCGGGAGGGACGCGTTCGGCCGGGCTCTCTGGTATGTTTCACCGCGCTCGGCGCCGGGCTTCATTGGGGCGCGGGGCTGGTGAGGATGTAGCTCTCAGCTCTCAGCTTCAAGATTCTCTCAATCTTCGTTTCCTCGAAAACTCGTGGCTAT
>DASXTN010000067.1:0-11562 GCA_036505435.1 Thermoanaerobaculia bacterium
CCGAGACCGAAAAAGAGGCTCTTCGATCCGGAAGACAGGAACGAATAACCGGCCGAGACGACCTGCGAACGCCGGAGACCTCCCGCCTCGACGGTGACAAAGGCTCCGACCGCGTCCCGGGTCGTGCGGTAACGCGTCCTGGCGGTCGGCAGGCCTTGAAGAGCGATCACGAGCGACCGTGCCCGCGAGGGGTTACGGTTGATCCACAGCGCCGGCTTCGAGAGGAACCCCGTCGCGAAGAGGTCCGCACTGCCATCGGAGTCGGCGTCGAGCACCACGAGACCGCGCTGGTTCGCCTGTGACTCGAGTCCCGTGACGGCGGCGATCTCCGCGAAGCGTCGGCCGTCGAGGTTCCGGTAGAACCGTTTGGGAGGACGGCCCCAAAGTGAGTCCTCCCCGAAATCGGTCGTGGACGTTCCCTTCTCGAACTTTTTGTAGTCGTAGCTCATCAAGTTCCAGAAGTCGATCTCACGCTCTTTCGGGTTCGTGCCGGTGACCATCCCGTTGACGACGAAGAGGTCGGCGCGGCCGTCGAGATCCGCGTCGATGAAGACCGCGCCCCACGACCAGGAGGTGTCCCAGACGTCCGCCTCTTCCGACGTCCGCTCGAAGCGGCCGTCGTTCCCCGGGCGGAAGAGTGAGGAGCCGCGCGTCATCGCCTTCAACCGCCGCCACACGAACGGCCGACCGAGCCAGTAGGGGAATTGGGGCATCGGATAGCGGCGGTCGCGGAGGAACCAATTCACGGGGAACGAATAGTTCGAGACGTAGAAGTCGAGCCGGGCGTCCCCGTCGTAGTCGTCCACGGCGACGCCCATTCCGAAGCCCGGGTCCGACACCCCGGCGCGGTTCGCCAGGTTCGTGAACGTCCCGTTTCCGTTGTTGCGGAGATACGCGTTCACGCCGAAGTCGTTGGCGACGTAGAGGTCCGGCCAACCGTCGGCGTCCAGGTCGGCGGACTGAACGGCGAGCGCCCAGCCTCTGTGAGCGGTTCCGGACTCTTTCGAGACGTCGGTGAACGTCCCGTCGCCGTTGTTGCGGAAGAGGTGGTTCGGCGGCGCATTGTTCGCGGCGACGTTCGGACCCTTCCCCGGCGGGCCATAGACGAGCACGTAGAGGTCCAGATCGCCGTCGCGGTCGTAGTCGAGTGCGGCGGCCGAGGTGCAGTAGTCGTTCAGCGCGACGCCGGCGCGTGCGCCGACCTCCTCGAACGATCCATCACCACGGTTTCGAAAGAGCAAATTGTGCCGAAAAAGATATGTCACATAGAGGTCCTGGTCGCCGTCGTTGTCGAAGTCGAAAGCGAGCGCGCCGATGCCCTCGCCCGGCTGGCCACCGACACCAGCCTTCTCGGTCACGTCCTCGAAGCGGCCGCGGCCGGCGTTGCGGTAGAGACGGTTTCCGTCACCGCCCGGAACGAAGAGGTCCTCGAGCCCGTCGCCGTCGAAGTCGAGGACCGCGGCGCCCGGCGGCATGTGCTCGCCGGGGATCGGGACGTTTTTCGGCGCGTTCGGGAGGAACGCCTCGTGAACGTGCGTCAGCCCCGCCGCTTCCGCCCGCTCCTCGAAAAGCGGTTCCGACGCGGACGCCGTGATCCATTCGAGGAGCGACGCCGACTCGAGCCGCCAATCTCCTTCGCCTCCGGGAGAGAGGAGAGCCCGCACCTTGCCGCCGTCCTGGCGTACAGCGCCGTCGCGGTCCTTCCCGGTCAGCAGCATTCCGAGGATGACCTCGCGCTTCTTGCCGCGCCGGAAAAACTCGAAGATCGTGATCTCGGTGCGGCCGAGGGTCGCGAAGCGCGACCGGATCTCGCCGAGCCGACGGCGAAATTCGTCCGCGTTTCCCCCTTTCCCTCCGGGAGAGCGGCGGGGTGAGGGTGTTGACTCCGCCCGATACGTCCGGATGGACAGCGGCGGCCGCGAAGGAACGTCGACGAGAGCGTCACCGGGGAGAGGCCCGCTCCATCGGAAGCCGTCCGCGTAGAGGCGAGCGTCCCTGGCTCCGGCCTTCCAGTCATCGAGGAAGTACTCGGCCCAGATCGAGACCCGATCGGAGTAGTCCTCCAGCGTGGGGAGCGGGAGTTTTCGGGAGGCGCATCCGAGAGAAAGAGAAATCGCGAGAACCGCCAACACTCCTGCGAAACGCCGGTGGTTCCTCACCCCGAAAATATAATGCGAACGTCTTGCCTTCCAGCCTGGCCGAGCGCCTGCGCGACCGCATCCGGCGCGAGGGGCCGATCTCCTTCGCCGACTTCATGGAGGCGGCGCTCTACGATCCGGAGGAGGGCTTTTACTCGCGCGGCGCGCGGATCGGCGAGGGCGGCGATTTCGTCACGTCCCCTTCGATCTCTCCGGCGTTCGCCGCCACGCTCACCCGGCTGTTCGCGAGAGATGCGCGAGAGATCGAAGGTCCGCTCGATTTCGTCGAGGTCGGAGCGGGGGAAGGCGCGTTCTTGAGTGACTTCGCTGCGGCTCTCGGCCGGGACGCTCCGACCGTCGCCGCCCGCACCCGGATCTCCGCCATCGAGCGAAGCGAGGCAGGCAGGGCGAAGCTGGCGGTTCGCGGGATTCGCGTCGTCTCGCAGCTCCCCGAAAGGTCCATCCGGGGCTGGATCTTCGCGAACGAGCTCTACGACGCGCTGCCGGTCGTCCGCGTTCGAGCAGGGGAGGAAGGCTTCGAAGAGCTTCGCGTCGCCCTCGACGGCGACCGGTTCGTCTGGGCGGCCTCGCCGGCGCCTCGAGAGTGGAGGGACTTCCTCGGCGCCTTCGGCGTCGCTCTCGAACCCGGCCAGATCGCCGAAATCCGCCCGGGCGCCTCGGACTTTCACCGGCATCTCGCTCGCGCGGTCGCGCGCGGCCGCATCGTTCTCTTCGACTACGGGCATCGTGCCCTCTCTCTCTACCATCCGCTCGCGCGCCCCGGCGGCACGCTCGCCGTCCACAGCGGCGGCCGGCGAGGCGGAGATCCGCTCGAGCGACCGGGCGAGCGGGACCTGACCGCGCACGTGAACTGGGACGAGTTGATCGCGGTCGGCGCGGAAGAGGGGCTCGAGAGCGAAGGGCCGATCCGGCAGGGTCGCTTCCTGGCCGAAGCGGGAATCTTCGACTTCGCGAGCAACGAAACGGAGAAGTGGCGCGTCTATCGCCTCGTCGATCCGGAAGGAATGGGCGAGGAGATCTCCGTTCTCGTGCAGTCGCGTGGAATGCCGCCCGCGGAGTTTTGACTCGTCCGACCCCTCCGATACAATGCCCCGGTGTCCGAATACCTTCCAATTCTGATCTTTGCGCTGCTCGCGGCGGCGCTTCCGCTCGCGACCATCTTCATCGCGCGGGCGCTGCAGAGCCGCCGGCCGAACCCCGCGAAGCTCGAGCCGTACGAGTGCGGCATCGAGTCGAGCTCGTTCGCGCACGACACCCGGTTCTCCGTCCGTTATTTCCTGATTGCGGTCCTTTTCGTGGTCTTCGACGTCGAAACGATCTTCCTCTTCCCATGGGCGATCATGTTCAACCGGCTGGGGATGTTCGGCCTGATCGAGATGCTGATCTTCATCGTGATCCTCGTGATCGGCTACTTCTACGTGTGGAAGCGCAAAGCGCTCGACTGGGCCTGACCGCATGCCCGCCATCGTCGATCGTTTCTCGGACAACGTCCTGACGACCTCGGTGGACTCGGTCATCAACTGGGCCCGCCGCTCTTCGATCTGGCCGATGCAGTTCGGCCTCGCCTGCTGCGCGATCGAGATGATGGCGGTCATGGACTCGCGCCACGACCTCGCTCGCTTCGGCGCGGAGGTCTTCCGCGGAACGCCGCGCCAGTCGGATCTCATGATCGTCGCCGGAACCGTGGTCGAGAAGATGGCGCCGATCGTCAAACGGCTCTACGACCAGATGCCGGAGCCGAAGTGGGTCATCGCGATGGGGTCCTGCGCGACCTGCGGCGGTCCCTATCGCAGCTACGCCGTCACACAAGGCGTCGACCGGATCGTCCCGGTGGACGTCTACGTGCCCGGCTGTCCGCCGCGCCCCGAGGCCCTGATCTACGGGATCATGGCCCTCCAGAAGAAGATCGACCGGATGAAGGTCATCCGGAAGGCGTCGTAGAGGAGCTCTCGTGGCCGACGACGAGACCACGCGTCCTCCCGACGCCCAGGCCGCGCCACAGACGCCGGCCCCCGCCGCGACGGCCCACAAGCCGCCCCCGAAGAAGGTCGAGGCCACGGACGCTTCCGGGCATCCCTGGGTCGAGTCGATCCGTTCAGCGGTACCGGACTCGGTCCTCTCGGCGAAGGAGTTCGCGAAACAGCTGACCGTCGTCGTCCGGCGCGAGCGCATCGCGGAAGTCGCACACCATTTGAAGGACGTCGAGGATTTCCGTTACTGCGTCGACGTGACGGCCGTCGACTGGCGGGACAGGCAGCCGCGCTTTGATGTCGTCTACCACTTCTACTCGTTCTCGAAGAACGATCGGGTTCGCGTCAAATGCGGCGTCGCGGAGGGCGAAGAAGTTCCGTCGATCTCGGAGGTCTTCCTCGCCGCGAACTGGCCCGAGCGCGAGACCTGGGACATGTTCGGAATCCGCTTCGCGGGTCACCCGGACCTGCGCCGGATCCTGACCTGGGACGGATTCCATGGCCATCCGCTCCGGAAAGACTTTCCGGTCGAAGGAATCGACACGGGAGCAGCCATCTACCCCGAGGAGTGGCCCGAAGGCGGCGGTCCGTCTCCGGACGATCCGAATCGGAAGGTGGTGTCGTGAGCGACGACCGGCCGATCTCCGAGGCGGAGAAAGAGCAGGCGCGGCGCACCGCGGAGGACCTGCAGGCGGCCGCCCTCGCGGCGGCGGAGTCGGTTCCTGTGTCCGTCCGTCCGCCGACGCTCTTCGAAGTTCAGGAGATGGAGTTGAACTTCGGGCCGCAACACCCTTCGACCCACGGCGTTCTACGGCTCGTCGTTCGCGTCGACGGCGAGAAGATCCTCGAGACCAAGCCGGACATCGGTTATCTCCACCGTGGGACCGAGAAGCTCTTCGAAACCGAGACGTATCCGATGGGCATTCCGCACACGGACCGGATGGACTATGTGGCGGCGGCGACGAACAACCACGCCTACTGTCTGACGATCGAAAAGCTGCTCGCGGTCGAGATCCCGCGGCGCGCCCAGCTGATCCGCGTCATCTTGGACGAGCTCCAGCGGCTCTCCTCGCACCTCGTGTGGCTCGGAACATCGGGCATCGACCTCGGCGCCGTGACCCCGTTCTGGTACGCCTTCCGCGAGCGCGAGCAGATCCTGGACTTCTTCGAGGAGTACTGCGGGGCGCGGTTGACCCTGAACTGCATGCGAATCGGCGGACTCCCGTTCGACTTGACGCCCGGGTGGGTCGAGCGGCTGATCGAGTTCATCGACGACTTGCCCTCCCGAATCGACGACTACGAGCAGCTTCTGACCGAGAACCGGATCTGGAAGAAGCGCACGGTCGGCATCGGCGTGATCTCGGGGGAGGAGTGCATCGAGTGGGGGGTGACGGGACCCCTGCTCCGCGCTTCCGGCGTCGAGTGGGACTTGCGCCGGGCGCAGCCCTACGAGTGCTACGACGAGCTCGATTTCGCGATCCCCACCCGGCTGAACGGGGATACCTACGACCGCTACATCGTTCGTGTCCAGGAGATGCGGCAGAGCGCCCGGATCATCAAGCAATGCATCGACCGGCTGGAGCCGGGCGACATCCGAGGCAAGGTCCCGCGCGTGATCAAACCCGTGGCGGAGGAAGTCTACGCGTCGATCGAGTCGCCGAAAGGGGAGCTCGGTTTCTACTGCGTCTCGAACGGAACGAACCGACCGTACCGGATGCACGTGCGGCCGCCCTCCTTCGTCAACCTCCAGGCGCTGCCGCGACTCGCCAAGGGACACCTGGTCAGCGATCTCGTGGCACTCATCGGAACGATCGACATCGTGCTCGGTGAGGTGGACCGGTGAAGGTCCTGACGCCGACCGTGCTGACCTACATCAAGGTCGTCGTTCTGGTGGCCGTCGTACCGGCGATCATCGGCTTCGTGATCGTGCTGGCAGAGCGGCGTCTCATGGGCTTCATGCAGGCGCGGCTCGGGCCGAACCGGGTGGGCCCGAAGGGAATCCTGCAGGGAGTCGCCGACCTCGTCAAGCTCGTGACCAAGGAGGACATCACGCCGGCGCGAGCGGAGCGGGCGGTGCACTTCTTGGCGCCGGTGCTCGCGGTCATCCCGGCGCTGACGGCGCTCGCGGTCATCCCCTTCGGTCCCTCGGTCAGGATCGGCAGAGTCACGACGCCGCTCTGGGTCACCGACGTGAACATCGGCCTTCTGTTCCTGTTCGCGATCACATCGATCGGCGTCTACGGAATCATCCTGGGCGGCTGGGCGTCGAACAACAAATACTCGCTTCTCGGCGGACTGCGCTCGGCGGCTCAGCTGGTGTCCTATGAAGTCCCGATGGGGCTGGCGCTCGTCTCGGTGCTCCTCATGACGCGCTCGCTGTCGATGGTCGAGATCGTCCAGCGGCAGGGGAGGCTTCACCTGTGGTTCATCTTTCCCGGGCTGCTCGCCTTCTTCCTCTACTTCGTGTCCGGAGTCGCCGAGACCAACCGGAATCCGTTCGACCTCCCCGAAGCGGAGTCGGAGCTCGTCTCCGGCTTCAACACGGAGTACTCGGGCGTCAAGTTCGCCTTTTTCTTCCTGGGCGAGTACGCCGCAATGATCGTGATCTCCTGCGTCGCCGTGACCGTATTCTTCGGCGGTTGGCTGCCGCCGTTTCCGCACGTCGCGGCGTTGAAGTTCCTCCAGGTCGTTCCGCCGTTCGGATGGTTCTTGATCAAGACCGGCCTCTTCCTCTTCTGCTACATCTGGTTCCGCTCCACCTTCCCGCGCTACCGCTTTGACCAGCTGATGGCGCTCGGCTGGAAGTGGATGATCCCGATCGCCCTCGCCAACATCGTGATCGTCGCTCTGGCGATCCTCGCGACGCCCGGCCGGAGCAACGGCCTATTCGTCCTTTCGTATATCTTTGGCGGCCTATTCGTTCTGATGTTCCTGCTGGCGAAGCTGCGCCAGAAGCTCACGCGGCGGGAACGCCTCGCAGCGATTCCGGCCTCAGCCGCGGAGACCTGATGGCGCTCAAAAAGTGGCTCGACAAGCTGACGTTGCTCGACCTCTTCGACGGGTTGGGCGTGACCGGGCGGCATCTCTTCAAGAAGAAGGTCACGATCCAGTATCCCGAGCAAAAGAAGCTGCCGTCCGATCGCTTCCGCGGAATGTTTCGGCTCGACGAGGAGCGCTGCATCAAGTGCACGCTCTGCGCGATCGAGTGCCCGATCAACATCATCTACATCGACTGGCACAACGAGAAGAATCCCGAGGGCAAATCAGTCAAGGTGCTCGACCGTTTCGACGTGGACTTGAAGCGCTGCATGTTCTGCCAGCTCTGCGAGGAGGCGTGCCCGACGAACCCCAAGTCGATCTGGCTGACCACTAAAACATACGAAATGGCCGCATACGACCGGAACGATTCGCTTTACCTCGATATCCGAAAGCTGACCGACTGGCGGGCGGCGCCCAACGTCAAGCCGTTTACCGTCGTCGAGCAGGAATGAAGTGACCGGGGCGGAAACCGTCCCGGGAGCTCTTCTGACCGGCGGAGCCGGCTGGGCGTTCGTCGTTTTTGCGGTATTGGCGCTCGGCACGGCGGTGGCCGTCGTCGTCGCGAAGAATCCGATTCACTCGGCGCTCTTCCTCCTCTCCTCGTTTCTGGTGGTGGCCTGCATCTTCATCCTCCAGTCGGCGGAGTTCGTCGGCGCCGTTCAGATCCTGGTCTACGGGGGCGGGATCATGGTGCTGTTTCTGTTCGTGATCATGCTCGTCCACCAGCGCACCGTCCGCGAAACCGTCGCCTTTCAGCACCAGTGGGATATCGCCCTTCTGTTCGTGATCGCGTTTCTGTTGCCGTTCCTCTACGTCCTCTGGACCGAACGTTTTCCGCCGATCGCTCCGAATCCCGACGCCTTCCGAACGGTGCGGGGGAGGATCGTCGGCAACACGGAGGCCGTTGCGTGGGTGCTCTACCGCGACTACCTGCTGCCGTTCGAGGTCGCGTCGGTGTTTCTTCTGGTGGCCATGATCGGCGCGGTGGTGCTGGGGAAGAGGTCGGCGGAGAAGGTGGATTGATGGCCTCCCATTGTCATTCCGAGGCCCGTAAGGGCCGAGGAATCTATTTCGGCGTCGAGATCCCTCGCTTCGCTCGGGATGACAAGGGGGGGCAGTGACCATCACGATCAATCACTTCCTGGTCGTCTCGTTCCTTCTGTTTTCCATCGGGCTCTTCGGGGTCTTGGTGCGCAGGAACTTCCTGACCGTCCTCATGTCCGTCGAACTGATGATGAACGCGGTCAACCTTAACCTGATCGCTTTCTCGAAGCGGCTTTCCGACTTGACCGGTCAGGTTTTCTCGGTGTTCGTGATCACGATCGCCGCCGGCGAGGCCGCGATCGGTCTCGCGCTCACGATCTCGCTCTTCCGCCAGCGGCGCACGCTGAACGTCGAAGAGGCGAGCACGATGCAGGGATGAGAAACCTCCTCTTCCTCGTCCCGTTGTTCCCCCTTGCAGGATTCGTCGTCAACGGACTCGTGTACCTCTTTTCGCACCGCACGAAGGGTGCGCCGCATCCGCCCGCCGACCAGCCGGCTGCGGAGTCGAGCCTCGCGGCAGGACACCCGCACGCACACGTGCATCTGGAGGCCGAACCGAAGCTCAAGACGCTTCATACGATCGTCGGCGCGGGCTCGGTCGCACTGTCCTGCTTCTTCGCCTTCGGAGCGATCTTCGACGTGGGCCTGAAGGCGCTCGCCTCGGGCGCCCATCACGTGCTGACGCTCTACCGCTGGATCCCGCTCGGCGTGAACCAATCGACCGGTCAGGTGCCGGGTCCGCTCGGAGAGTGGTTCGTGGACGCCGCGCTGCGGCTCGACTCGCTTTCCGCGCTGATGATCGCGTTCGTCACCTTCGTCGGTTTCTTGATCCACGTGTATTCGGTCGGATACATGGGGCACGACCAGGGGTACGGGCGCTACTTCGCGTACCTGAACCTCTTCATGTTCTCGATGCTCGTTCTCGTGCTCGCGAACAATTTCCTCCTGATGTTCGTGGGGTGGGAGGGCGTCGGGCTCTGCTCGTACCTCTTGATCGGCTACGACTACCACAAGAAGTTCGCGGCGGACGCCGGCAAGAAAGCGTTCGTCGTCAACCGGATCGGAGACTTCGGATTCATCCTCGGGATCTTCGGTGTGTTCGCGCTCTTCGGCACGGTCGACTTCGGAAGAGTTTTCGCGGCTGCGGCCGCGAATCCTTCCGAGTATGCGCCCTATATGACGCTCGTTTGCCTCTGTCTTTTCCTCGGCGCCGTCGGTAAGTCCGCTCAGGTGCCGCTGCACGTCTGGCTGCCCGACGCGATGGCCGGCCCGACCCCCGTGTCGGCGCTGATCCACGCCGCCACAATGGTGACAGCCGGCGTCTACATGGTCGCGCGATGCAACGTGCTCTTCCGCCTCTCGCCGGACGCCTTGCTCGTGGTGGCGATCGTCGGGGGCTTCACCGCTCTCTTCGCGGCGACCATCGGGCTCGCACAGAACGACATCAAAAAAGTGCTCGCTTACTCGACGGTGTCACAGCTCGGATACATGTTCCTCGCCTGCGGGGTCGGCGCGTTCGCGGCCGGAATGTTTCACGTTTTGACGCATGCCTTCTTCAAGGCCTGTCTCTTCCTCGGGTCCGGCTCGGTCATCCATGCGCTCGGGGGAGAGCAGGACTTGAGACGCATGGGCGGACTCTCCCGGCGCATCCCGGTCACGTACTTGACGTTTCTAATTGCGACGCTGGCGATCGCGGGGGTTCCACTGCTTGCGGGTTTCTTCTCGAAGGACGCAATTCTCGCGGCGGTGTTCGAAGCCCGCTTCCCGCAGGCCCCATGGCTGCCGAAAGTGCTCTGGACCGCGGCCCTGTTCACCGCGGGCCTGACCGCGTTCTACATGCTCCGGCTCGTTTCGCTCGCGTTCTACGGAAGCTTCCGGGGAACCGCGGAGCAGGAAGCCCACATTCACGAATCACCGAAATCCATGACGGTACCGCTCATGGTCCTCGCATTCCTGTCGATCGTCGGCGGCTGGATCGGAATACCGATCCTCTCTGGCGGCGACCGGATCGGCGAGTTTCTGGCGCCGGTGATCCCGGCGCTCGCCGGCGAGCGTGGGGCGGAGCACCATCCCGTGATCTCCCTCGAGATCGCGCTCATGGCCGCGTCCATCGGCGCCGCGGCGGTCGGGCTCCTTCTGGCGTGGCTCTGGTACGCCAAAGAAGAGGGTCGGGTGCCGGCGCGTATCGCGGCGCGCTTCCCGCGGCTGTATCGGGCGGTCGTGAACAAATACTTCGTGGACGAGGCATACGAAACAGCGTTCGTCGAAGGGCTCGGCAAAGGGGGCGGTCGATTCCTCTGGGAAGTCGATGCAACCGTCGTGGACCTGATCCCGAACGGCACCGCCGCGGTCACCCGCGGAGCTTCCTGGCTGTCTCACCTGTTCGACCAGCACTTCGTCGACGGCGCCGTCAACGGCGTCGCCGATGGCTTCCAATCCGGCTGGCGCCTCGTCCGCCGCGCGCAGACGGGGCGCGTGCAGAACTATGCGTTGGTCATGGGGGCCGGGGTGTTCTGTCTCGTCGCGGTTTATCTGATTTTTCGCTGATAACAGATAGCTGAGGGCTCGATGGAAGTGATGGGCTTCTGGATCCCGCTCCTCTCGATCGTGACGTATCTGCCGCTCGCGGGGGCGCTCGCCGTCGTCTTCTTCATCGGAAAGGAGAGGACCGGCGCGATCAAGGCCTTCTCGACGGCCGTCGTGCTGGTCGACTTCCTCGTCTCGCTGCCGCTCTGGTTTCTTTTCGAGCGCGGCCGCGACGGCTACCAATTCGTCGAGAAGGTCTCCTGGATCCCTTCGCTCGGCGTGGACTATCACTTCGGGATCGACGGCATCTCGCTCGTCCTGATCCTGCTGACGACGCTCATGGGGGTCATCGCGGTGGCGTGCTCCTATACCGCGATCACCGAACGGCAGAAGGAGTACTACGTCCTCCTTCTCCTCCTGCAGACCTTCATGATCGGGACCTTCTGTTCGCTCGACCTCTTCCTTTTCTACGTCTTCTGGGAGGTCATGCTGGTCCCGATGTACTTCCTGATCGGGGTTTGGGGGAGCGACCGACGGCTCTACGCGGCGATCAAGTTCTTCCTCTATACACTGGCGGGATCCGTGCTGATGCTGATCGGCATCATCGCGCTCTACTTCTACGACACGACCGGTTTTCTGGGTTACAAGGGTCTCGGCCAGCCGGCGACTTTCTCGATCGAGCGACTGACGACGGTGGCGGCGACCATGCCGGCGGAGCTGCAGATCTGGCTCTTCTTCGCGTTTTTCCTTGGATTCGCGATCAAGGTCCCGATGTTCCCGTTCCACACGTGGCTTCCGGACGCCCATACCGAAGCGCCGACGGC
>DASXTN010000068.1:0-3807 GCA_036505435.1 Thermoanaerobaculia bacterium
TGCTGACCCTCTTCGCGTCGTTCGGAATGCCGTTCGTCGGCTACGGCAAGTGGAAGACGGCGCGCCGCCTCGGCAGTAAAGGGCTTGCTGCGGAGGCCAAGGAATCCATCGCCTGCTCGATCGACTCGTTCTTGACCCTCCTCGCGATGGTCGGCGGACTCGCCAGCGCGCCGGGCTGGGTGGATCCGGCGCTGTCGCTCCTGATGGTGCCGTGGTTCGTTCGAGAAGGACTCGCTCACGTGCGCGGGAGGGTGCATGCGCACGTCTATTAATGGGTTCGAGGTTCAGGGCCAGTTGAACCCGTTGGCCATGATCATGCATATTTCTGGATCGGAGGGATTTCGATGGCAACGACCAATCCGAACGTCCAGGAGGTCTCCGACACGAGCTTCGACGGTGACATCCTGAAGAGCCCGGTGCCGGTTCTCGTGGACTTCTGGGCGCCCTGGTGCGGGCCGTGCCGGACGGTCGCCCCGATCGTCGACGAGCTCGCCAACCAATACGCCGGAAAGATCAAGGTGGCGAAAGTCAACGTGGACGAGTCGCAGCAAGTGGCTTTTCAGTATCAGGTGACGTCGATCCCCACCTTTATCCTGTTCAAGAACGGACGCGTCGCGGATCGAGTGCTCGGCGCTCTTCCCCGCAGCGAGTTCGTCAAGTTCATCGACCGGAATCTCTCGTAACGAAATCCTGTCCGAACCCTCGTCGTAAGATGAGGGAATGGCTCCTCGCTACGTCCTTCTTTTCGCGCGCGCACCGGAGCGCGAAGCGCGCGAGAAGGGACTCGGAGGCCGCGCGGGTGAAGAGCTCTTCGCCGGCTTCGCGACGGGTTGGATCGCGGCGGCGCGACACGTCGACGCGCGCCTGGTGGTAGCGTCGGCGTCGGAGGATCGCCCCGCGTGGCGCCGCGCGCTTCGCGACGCAGATGTCCTCTTCGTCGAGCAGCGCGGTAACTCTTTCGGCGAGCGTCTTCACGGAACGGCGCGGGACACGGCCGCTCTCGGCGGAAAGACCGTCGTCGTCGGCGGCGATGTCCCTCCTTCTATCGAGATACTCCGCAGCGCATTTGAGCATCTCGACCGCAATGCAGAGGCCGTCGTCGCTCCGGCCCCCGACGGCGGTGTGTCGCTCCTCGCTCTCTCGACCGAGGACCTCGACCTCCTTTGCGAGATCGCCCCGAGACGTCGCGACGTCTTCGCGCGCCTGTGCGAACGACTTCGGGCGCGCCAAAGATGCGTCCGGTTCGTTACGGCCGCTCCCGACGTGGACGGGCGACGGGGTCTGCGGTCACTCTTGCGGTTGCTTCCGCTTCCGCTGCGGCAGGCCGCGCGGCGGGCGCTTCTCGCCGCCCGGTGCGCATTCAGGCAGCCGCGGCTGCTCTCTCTCCTCTCCGAACCGATCTCTCCGACCGGCCTTCGCGCTCCTCCCCTAACGACCTGACCCGCTTCGCGCGGAACCTTTGGGCGCCCGCGCGCTGTTCTACATCTTCGGAAGCTTCGGAGGAGGCCATGCCGCACCTCTCGGAAAAGAGCATCGTTCACGCTCCGCCGCTGTACACGTTTCGGGAAGGCGAGATCGACTATTTCATCGACGAGGAAGCGCCGCACTGGATCGCCGTGGACGACCGCGGCGCGGAGATCATCCGACGCCTGGATGGACGCACGGCGTTCGGCGAGCTCGTCGCTCGATACGCCTCGTGTCATGGCCTCGAGTCCGGCAAGGCGTGGCTGCACACTCACGATTTCCTCCAGGGCTGCCTGCGCGCTGGCTTTCTCGCGCTCGCGCCATTCGAAAGGCCCTCTTACCAGGGAAGAGGGCGGCACGCCGCACCCACCGGCCTCCGCGAGCTCTGGCTGCACACCAATAACTCCTGCAATCTCGTCTGCGCGCACTGCCTCGTGAGCTCAGGGCCGGGGGAAACGCCCGGTCTCTCCCCGGAAGCGTTGCGCGAGGTCGTTGCCGAAGCGCTCGACATCGGAGTCGAGCGGTTCTACCTCACGGGGGGAGAGCCGTTTCTCCGTCCGGACCTCGGAGGTCTTCTGTCCGCGATCACTGAGGAGGGTGGCCGCGAGGCGATCGTCCTGACGAATGCGACTCTCCTCCGGGGTCCACGCGGCGCGCTTCTTGCCGCGATGTCGCGCGAGCGCGTGAAATTCCAGGTGTCGATCGACGGCGCGCGCGCGGGAACGAACGATCCCATCCGCGGGGAGGGTACTTTCGCGAAGGCGCTCGACGGCGCGGCGTTCCTTTCGGATCTCGGCTTCGACGTCTCGCTCACGACCGTCGTGACGCAGCACAATCTTGCCGAGCTGCCCGAGCTCACCGCGCTCGCCGCGAGGGCCGGCGCGAAGTCGCAGCACCTCATGTGGTCCCACCGCCGCGGCCGGGCGAAGGAGACCGACAACGGCTTTTTCCCGGAGATCGCGGACGTTCTCGCCGCTCTTCTGGCCACGGCCGACGAGGCGCGGAGGCTCGGAGTGGCACTCGACAACGTCGAGGCGGTGCGGCGGCGCGTCGACGGTCCGCCGTGCATCAAGTACGACCTCGGCAACGCGGGCTGGGACTCGCTGTGCGTCTATGCCGACGGTACGGTGTACCCCTCGGCGGCGCTCGCCGATCACCGACCGCTCGCCTGCGGAATGCTTCCGGAGAGCTCCCTCGCTCAAATCTTCGAAAGCAGTCCGGTGCTCGCCCGGTTCCGGAGCGCGACGCTCGCGCAGCGCCGGCAGGCGTTCGTGGATCCGTTCCGATTCCTGACGGGGGGCGGCGACATCGAGCACGCCTATTTCTTCTCGGCGGACGACCGCGGCGAAGGGAGCCTCGAGGCGCCGGATCCGTACTACCCGCTGTCGGTTGCTCTCGTCCGTCGGACGATGCGAGAGATCGCCGAGGACGAGCGCGCGGCGCGCAACCAACGGAGCGGCTACGATCCGCCGGCGCTCTACCATGCGATGGGAGAAGGATCGATCGCGTGCGGAGTCGCGGACGGCGCGGCGGCGGAGATGCCCGTGCTGACGCTGCACTCCAACTGTGTCCTCTCTTTCGACGTGGACAAGCCCCGCCAGCTCGTCCGGGAGTTCTACGGGAAGGCCGCCGAACGGCCGAACACGGAGCTCTGCTGCCCGACCAAGCTGGATCCCTCCGAATTGGGACACGTCCCGCAGGCCGTCGTAGAGCGGTTCTACGGGTGCGGGTCGCCGGTGTCGCTCGCCGAAGTCCGCCCGGGAGAAACGTTCCTCGACCTCGGCTCGGGAGCCGGAATCGACGTCTTCATCGCCGCGAAGAAAGTCGGCCCGAACGGCCGCGCGATCGGGGTCGACATGACCGATGCGATGCTGTCGGTCGCCCATGAGAACCACCCCATCGTCGCGGCGAATCTCGGCTTCGACTCGGCGGAGTTTCGCAAGGGATTCCTCGAGGCGATCCCCGCCGACGATCGGACCGTCGACGTCGTGACGTCCAACTGCGTCGTGAATCTCTCGCCGGACAAAGCGAGGGTGTTCGCGGAAATCTGGCGGGTCCTGAAAGATCATGGCCGGGTCGTGATCGCGGACATCGTGAGCGAAAGGGACGTTCCCCCGCACTTGAAGACGAATCCCGAGCTGTGGGGCGAGTGCACAGTCGGCGCGCTCACGGCCGAAGGTTTCGTCGCCGGTCTCGAGACGGCGGGTTTCTACGGGATCGAGGTCCTCCGAAAGACCTTCTGGAGATCGATCGAGGGCTATCCGTTCTATTCGATGACCGTACGCGGCTGGAAGTTCGAGAAGACAGCCGGTTGTGTCTACCGCGGTCAACGCGCCGTGTATC
>DASXTN010000069.1:0-5725 GCA_036505435.1 Thermoanaerobaculia bacterium
ACCTCCGCAGGTCGCGCACTCCTTTTCACGACGCAGAGAAAGCGAAGCGGTGCCACCGAGGACCGCGTCGCGAAACGGAACCTCGATCGTTCCGTAGGTCGGCTCTCCCTTTTCCGGGCCGGTGCGGAACCGCGAAGCGCCGCCGAAGAGGTTGCCAAAGACCTCGGAGAAGTCCGTCGATTCGAAGGAGACGTTACCGAAGGGCGAACCTCCCGCTCCGAACGGAGATCCGCCGCCGCCAAAGCCCGCCGCCGCCTCGGGGTCGAAGCCCGCCGACGCGGCCGCGTGGCCGAAACGATCGTAGGCACGGCGTTTCTCGGAATCCTTCAGGACGTCGTAGGCCTCCTGAACCTCCTGGAAACGCTTCTGCGAGGTTTTGTCTCCGGGGTTGACGTCCGGATGAAGCTTCCGGGCGAGCCGGCGGTAGGCTTTCTTGATTTCGGCTTCGGACGCTCCCTTCGAAACGCCCAAAACCTCGTAGTAATCGCGCTTTTTCATCGGGTTCGCGCGATTATATGCAGCCGTAATTAGGCCATTGACACTCGACTACGGTCTAATATTATTAGACTTAATTCCTCTGGTATCTAATTCTATTAGGGCGGGGACGGATGGCTATCGACGACATCGATCTCCGAATCCTCGACATGCTGCAGCGAAACGGAAAGCTGTCGCAGGCGAAGATAGCGGGCGCCGTCGGGCTCACCACGCCCTCCGTCAACGAGCGGATCAAGAAGATGGAGCGCCACGGGATGATCAAGGGGTTCGTGGCGCTGCTCGACCACGAGAAGATGGGCCTGCCGTTGACCGCGTACGTGGACGTGGCGCTCGAGCACCCGCGCTTCGAGAAAAGCTTCATCGACGACCTGGAGAAGCTGCTGGCCGTCCAGGAGTGCCACTACCTCGCCGGTAATTTCGCATATCGTTTGAAGGTCAAGGCGTCCAGCCCGGGAGCGCTGGCGGAATTCATTCAGCACCGGCTGCTCGCCATCCGGGGCGTCACGCGAGCGCGCACCTGCCTTTCGCTGGCCTCGAAAAAAGAGTCAACCCTTCTCCCCCTCGTGGAAGAGGAGAAGGAGAAATAGTTCTTCCTCTCGGCTCGCCACTGGCCGCCCAAAACTGAGCGCTTTCCCTTCGTTCAGACGGAGGGCGTCCGCCCGGCTTTCGCCGGACGGATCGGCCTAAACGGCCTCTTTATGGCGGGAACCCTAGTCGTTGCGGAGTAAGCGTGGCCGGGCCGCGCGGGAGTCCGCTCGGTCGGAGCAGAAGGCGTAGATGGCGGGACCGCTTGCTTGCGCTGACATAACCGTTGGCCCGGGGGGATGCAAGCGGAGTGCCACCGGAGTCGGTTTCAAGTGCCCGTTGCAGGACCTCCGCGCCCAACCGGAAAACTGAAGCTTGTAACCTGCAGCTAAAAGCGAAAGACCGCTCCTGCGTTGGCGGTCAGGAGCGAGCGGTTCGTTTCCGTGAAGAGCTTGTGAAACGTGATCCGGCCGACGATCGAGAGGCGCGAGAGGACGCGCAGGTCGCCGTCGACGCCGACGTGGAAGCCGAAGACGGTTTCGCTGGGGTCCCGAAAGTCCCGAAGCTCGGCGGAGACCGTGTCCGGTTCGACTTTGTAGCCGCCGAGGCCACCGAAAATCCCGGAGGTGTAGTCGCCTTCCCAGAACTGATAAGAGACTGCGACGTTCACGTAGTCGATCCTCTCCTTCAAAGCCGGCAGCACGACCTCGTCGCCGCCGATCTCGACGACGCGTCCGGCGTTCGACCCCTTCGTCTTCATCGATCCGAGGGTGCCTCGCAGGAGGACGCGCTCTTCCAGCCGGAAATCGACCCACGCGTTGCCGTCACGCGGATCGAATTGGTCGAGCCGGATGCGGTGCTCGACGTCGTTCACGAGACCGATCGACGCCCCGATCCCCCAGTCTTCCGCGACAGCGGGCGCCGCAAAGATCATGATCGCGACGAAAAAGATTTCGAGCGTCTTCCGGATCGACACAAACACCTCCAATTCCGAGCCTGCGGCGACTCTATACGATGTACGGAGGCGGCGCCGTCGCAGTCTAGAATCCGCGCCCGACGAGAGGAGGACGCACACGTTCCCGGTTGCGACGGCTCTCCAGCGGATCGGTCGGGCTGCCGCCAGCTTCCTTCTGCCTTCCCGCTGCCTCGCCTGCGAGACTCGGCCCGTCGAGGAGCTCTTCCGCGGAGGCGTCTGTGAGCCGTGCTGGCGAGCGCTTCCGCGGCTCACGGGGCGGCGTTGTTCGGTCTGCGACGAGCCTCTCGCCGCGGCCGAGGCGGAACGGTGCGGCCGTTGCGTGATTCATCCGCCCATCTTTCGCTCGCTTCGAGCCGCCGCGCCGTATCGCGGCACGGCACGCTCCATCCTCCTTGCTTTCAAGTTCCGCGGCGCTGACTATCTCGGGGCGCGACTCGCGGACGTCTTGATTGAGCGACTCGATGCGGCGCCTCGCGAGGATTCCTCAGAGGCCGACGTCGTCATCGCGGTCCCGGCGACCGGCCGATCAAGACGCCAACGCGGGTATCACCCGGCCGAGGTCCTCGCCGCGGCGGTCGCGAAGCGTTTCAGTGCGCCGTTCGCGCCCGGAAAGCTGCGCAAGGTCCGCGAGACCGCGCGACAAAGCACTCTGCCGCTCGAACGTCGCCGCGCGAACGTTCGCGGCGCGTTCGCCGCCAGCGGTTCGGCGCCGGCAAGGGTTCTGCTCGTCGACGACGTCGCCACGTCCGGCTGGACGGCGCGCGAGTGCGTCGCCGCGCTCGCGAGAGCGGGAGCGAAGGAGGTCCGGGTATGGTGCTTCGCTCGGGCCTCGCGCGACGACCTGGATCCGGACCCGCTTCCGTGACGCGCCTCTTCGCCCGTGTGGCGACGCTCGACGTGCTCGGGAGGACGTCTCTCGCAAAGGAGAGGACGTCTCTCGTAAAGAGGACTCCGAGATCACGGTCACCAGGTCCTCAAGGGAGTTTTCGAAGCAGATAGCCCCGGGCTACGATTCCGCTTAAGGGCTTATGGCTCAGGGTCTATGGGCGGCCTCGGGGCGGCCTCAAGGGGAATAGCTATTGACTTGCCGGAATTCTATACTTCGAAGTCGGACCTGCCAGGGTCCGTGTATGCGAAGAAGCGCAACCGCCTTTGTCGCGTCGGCCCTGTCGCTCTTCGGAGCGGCGGGGACCGCGTTTGCCTCTCGTCCTTCCCCCGCGCCGCCGATCTCGGGGATCGTTCGGCATCTGGAGCATCCGATCTCCGGGGCGCTTGTCATCTTCTACAACCTCGGCGACACGAGCCTCACGCGTTCGCGGTCCGGCTCGGACGGCACGTTCGTCCTCGCCTCGGCGCCCGTGGGCGTCTACGAACTGATCGCCTACAAGAGAGGCTTCCTACCGGCGCTCGTGCGGCTCTGGCACCAGGCGCTCCCGGAGCGCGTCAGTTCCATCGAGATCAAGCTCGCCGCGGCTGGCCGAGACCCGGATACGCCTTCCACGTCGTCGACCCTGTGGGAGCTCCGCGACCGTCTTCCGGCCGACGTGCTGCGAGAGATCGCCCTCGAGGAAGTCGCGGAAGCTTCACCCGCGTCGCTCGACCGTCTTCGTCTCGACCGCTTGATCGCGGGAGAGCTCCGAACGGTCACCGACGTGGGAGGCGGCGAGACGTCGCTGTCGCGCGCGGCGGTCGGAGTGCGCGGCGGGCTGCCGAACGGTTGGCGGTACGACCTGCACGGTGATTACGCGGCCGTCTCCGATTCGGAGGAACGCCGCGACGACGTCGCGAGCGGCAACGCGGCGGGGCTTGCGCTCGACGTCTCGACTTCACCGGTCGACCAGGTCCGCCTCTCGACCCGTCGCCACTCGATTCACTTCGGCGACGACGAACCGGCGAGCCTGCAGAGCCACGGCGTGAGCTGGAGCCGCGGAGGACGCCAGGGCAGCGTCGAGTCCGTCGGGGCGCGGTACGTCGAGGAGACGAACCTCTATCGAGCGACCGCGCTGGGAACGTCGTTCTTCCCGATCGCTTCCCGCACCTGGGAAGTGAATGCGCGCTACGCCCGCCCGGTTGCCGAATCGCCCGGCGTCTCGGTCGCAATGACTTACCGCCACCGCGAGGCGACCGTCGGACCTTCCGGCGTCGGCGCGGAAGGCGCGTTCTTCCTGACGGCGCCCGACGCCGATCTCTCCGCCTCGACATCGATGCGGCTCTTCCCGAAGGCGGAGATCGAAGGCGGCGTCGTCGCGCGCTATGTCGCGGGCGGCTACGGGATCGCTCCACGGGCGACGCTGCGCTACGACCTCGGAGACGGCGCGGTCGTCTTCGTGCGCGGTCTCTATCGCGTCTCGGAATCGGGCATCGGAAACGGAACGGTTCTCCCGCGCGTCGCTTCGATCGAGGAGAACGCCGAGCCGGTGTCGCGGGAAGGGTACGCCATCGGCATCGAACGTCGCTCGGGCGACGACTCGCTCAAGTTCGAGGTTTCGGCGCAGCGGATGGACGAAGTCGTTCGCGCGTTCTTCGAAGGGGACCTCCTGACCGATTTCGACAGCGTGTACTTCTTCGACGGAAACAGCGTGCGGCAGGTCCAGGGATCGGTGCGGCACCGACTCTCCGACGCCCTCGCGGGAAGCGTGGCGGTCCGCTATGGCGACATTCGCGGACCGGTCGCTTCCGAAGCGGCGACGAGCTTCGGGATCTCCCAGAGTGACGGGCGGTTCTGGTCCGCCCGCGCGGCGGTCGAGATTCTCCCAACCCGCACCGGCGTCGCAATACTCGTCCGCGGCGTCCGGCAGTCCCTCGAGACCGGTTCCGTCAGCCACACGAACGATTCCGACAAGCTCGCGATCTCGATCGCCCAGGACCTGTCCATCATCGGCCTCACACCGTTCGGGTCCGACTGGAAGCTCCTGCTCGCACTCGAGTCGGGGCGCTCGACGGCCTCGACCGAACGCGAGGATCCAACCTCGACGAGCCGCATCTTGGGCGGCGTGGCGCTCGCCTTTTAGCTGAGGCCTTCCGGCCAGGCCGAGCGTTCTATCGATCAACGAACGGAGAACCCTTTCCTCCGGGATAGGGCGTTCCTCTGGCAGATGGACTGGAAGCGAGGCGTTGACTCCACCGCTCCGCGATCGTGCTTGTGCTACGCGGCCATCCAAAATATTTTTGAACTGTGTTCAAATGATTGAATGCAAGCGCCCGGTGGCACGGAGTCCTTCACCGTAAATCCTGGTCCAGAAGGAGTTAGCGTCCCGTCCAAAAACGCCGATCGTGGCATTCGCATTGCTGGATTCCCGCCCGTGCCCCGCACCCTCAAAATTCTCGGGTTCGTAATCGCTCTCGCGGTGACCGCGGCGACCGCGGGCCTCGCGTTCGTCTCCTTCGCCCGCAAGGTCTCCACGTTCCGGACGGCGGGGTTCACCTCGAACCGCGCGGGCGATGCGCTGGTCGTTCGCACGATCGAGCCGGAGGGAGCCGCGCAAGCCGCGGGCCTTCGACCTGGGGACCGGATCGTTCTCGCCGATGGTCGCACCGCGGGCTCGCTCGCGTGGCCGGAGAAAGATCTCGCGCGGCGGCCTTTCCCCCACCACCTCGTCGTGATTTCCGGCGGCGGAATCAGCGCGCTCTCGATCGGTGAGCCGCCCGTCCGTCCCGATTACCGGTATCTCTTCCTCGCCTTCGTCGGCCTGCTCTATCTCCTGATCGGGCTCTTCACGGTTGCGCGCG
>DASXTN010000070.1:0-2427 GCA_036505435.1 Thermoanaerobaculia bacterium
GACGAGGCCGCGTGGCCGCCGTCGGCTGCCGCGGCACACGAAGATCCTTTTCGGTCTCATATTCGGTCTCGTCTCGGGACTCCTCGTCCACGAGATGGCGGGCGAAGCTCCGTGGGTCTTCTGGCTCGTGACCAACGTCGCTTACCCCCTCGGTCAGATCTTCCTGCGCTTGATTTTCATGATCGTCGTCCCGCTCGTCTTCTCCTCGCTCGTGCTCGGGGTCCTCGAGCTGGGCGACGTCCGGAAGCTCGGGCGGATCGGGATGAAGACGCTCGTCTATACGCTGTTCGCGAGCGGAATCTCGGTGGCAATCGGGATCACGATGGTCAACTTCTTCCGGCCGGGCGCGGGCGTGGACCCCTCCGTGCGGGCCGAGCTCTCGAGCACGTTCGCCACACAGTCACAGAAAACGATCGAAAACGCTCAGAAGGCGCAGACCTGGGCGGACAGCCTGCTTTCGCTCATTCCGAGCAATCCGCTCAAGGCGGCGGTGGACGCCCTGACCGGAGAGATGCTCGCGCTCATGGTGTTTGCGCTCTTCTTCGGCATCGCTCTCGCCCGCATCCGCGACTCCAAGGCGGAGCTGCTCGTGGACTTCTTTTCCGGGATCCAGCGCGTCTCGATGAAAATCGTGGACTGGGCCATGGCCCTCGCGCCCGTCGGAGTGGGGGCTTTGATGTTCTCCCTCACGGCGCGCGCCGGGTTCTCGGTCGTGCCCCGTCTCGGCGGGTACGTGGGCGTCGTGGTCGGCGGTCTGGCGATTCAGATGTTCGTCGTCTATTCCGCGATCCTGAAAGGGCTCGCGCGCGTCCCTCCGGTCGAGTGGTTCTTCCGATGCCGCGAGGTCATCCTGACCGCTTTTTCGACGGCGTCTTCGAACGCGACCCTTCCGACTAGCCTCCGAATCTCCGAGGAGAAGCTGGGGGTCCCGCAACGCATCGGCAACTTCGTGCTGACCGTGGGGGCGACCGGAAACCAGAACGGCACCGCGCTGTTCGAAGGGGTCACCGTGCTCTTTCTCGCGCAGGTCTTCGGTATCCACCTCACGCTCTCGCAGCAGGTGACCGTCGTCATAATGTCGATCCTCGCGGGCGTCGGAACGGCGGGCGTGCCGGGTGGATCGCTTCCACTCATCGTGATCGTCCTCCAAACCGTCGGGATTCCTCCGGAAGGGATCGGGATCATTCTCGGAGTCGACCGTTTCCTCGACATGTGTCGCACGACGCTGAACGTCGTGGGAGACCTGGTGTGCGCGACGTTCGTCGCTCGATCGGAGGGGGAACTGCGCTTCCCTGCTCCAACGGCGGCGCCGATCGTCGCCGATGCGTGAGAACTCTTGCGAGGTGGACTCATGGTTCGTACCGTTCTCGCCTTTTCCTGTCTCTTGATCCTCGCCGCCGCCCCGGCGAGGCGACCGACGAAAGCGCCGCCCGCGGCCGCGAAGAGCGCCGCCTCCGCGAAGGAGCTCGCGAAGTTCTTCGACGACGAATGGGAGTGGGGACTGCGAGAGAACCCCGAGCGCGCGACGTATCTCGGTGACTCCCGCTACAACGACCGGCTGACCGATGTTTCCTTCGAAGCGATCGAGCGCCGGAAGAAGCACCAGCAGGAAGCCCTGGCGAGGTTGAAGAAGATCGATCGGGAGTCACTGTCGGAAGACGATCAGCTCTCGTACGATCTCTTCGACAGGCAGCTCGAGCTCTCGATCGAAGGTCAGCGATTTCCGACGGAGCTCATGCCGATCAACCAGCAGGATGGTCTCCACAAGGACTTCGCGATCCTCTCGACGCTGACGCCTTTTCGTAACGTCAAGGACTACCGCGATTACCTCGCGCGGCTGTCGGCTTTCGGCAAGCAGGTCGATCAGACGATCGCACTCATGGAGCGCGGCAAGCAGAAAGGATGGATTTACCCGGCCGTGCCGCTTCGGGAGGTGCCCGATGCCATTCGCGCGCAGATTCACCCGGATCCCGAGAAGAGCGTGCACTGGAAACCATTCGAGAAGTTTCCCGAAGGCGTTCCGGAGCCGGATCGCGAAGCACTGCGCATCGAGGGGCGCCGCCGGATCGCAAACGACGTCTTCCCCGCATATTTGAAGCTCTACAGCTACTTCACGCGCGACTACCTGCCGGCGGCGAAGAAGGAGATCGGGGCCTGGACGCTGCCGGACGGCGAGGCCTACTACACGTATTCGATCCGCCTCCATACCACGACGAACAAGACGGCCAAAGAAATCCACGACACGGGCCTCGCCGAGGTCTCCCGCATCCGCCGTCAGATGGAAGGCGTCATCCGCCAGGTCAGGTTCAAGGGGAACTTCGATGCGTTCGTGAAATTCCTCCGGACGGACGGACGCTTCTACTACAAGACCGCCGCCGACCTTCTCGAGGGCTATCGCGACATCTGCAAGCGGATCGATCCCGAGCT
>DASXTN010000071.1:0-3452 GCA_036505435.1 Thermoanaerobaculia bacterium
CCGGCGCGCTCGTTCTTCGCGACGATCTCCTCGAGACCCGGCTCGTAGATTGGAATCCGCCCCGCTTGCAGCGACGCGATCTTGGCGTCGTCCTTATCTACGCAGACCACGTTCATCCCGAAGTCCGCGAGACAGGAGCCCGTCACGAGACCGACGTAGCCCGTCCCCACGACGCAGATGTTCATTCGAGCCGTCCGTCCTTTCGTGCGAGCGGCGCCGGCCGGTCCGTCAACCCGCTTCCACGAGTGTTTCGAAACCACTCCACGGTGCGGCGCAGGCCATCCGCCAGCGACACACGCGCCCGAAAACCCAGGAGCCGCCCGGCCTTTTCTACGGAAGCATACGTGACCGGCACGTCCCCGGGCTGCGCGGGCTGCCGATCGAGCCGCGCCTTCCGGCCGGTCGCCTTCTCGACCTCGGCGACGAGCTCCGAGAGAGTCACGGGACTGGCGCCTCCGAGATTCACGATCTCGAACCCGCCGCGCGGCGGCCTCTGCGCGAGCGCCGACTCCACGCCGTCGGTGATGTCGTCGATGTAGGTGTAGTCGCGCCGGGAGCTGCCGTCGCCATAGAAAGGAATCGGAGCGTCGCCTTCGATCGAGCGAATGAACCGAGCGATGGCCATCTCCGGCCGCTGGCGCGGTCCGTAAACGGTGAAAAACCTCAAGCACCAGGCGGGCAGCCCGTGAAGGTGGTGCGCGTTGAAAACGTGCAGCTCACCGGCTCGCTTGGTCGTGGCATACGGCGAGATCGGCCGATCGATCGGGTCGTCTTCGGCGAACGGCAGCTTGGAGTTGATTCCGTAGACCGACGATGAAGAAGCGAACAGAAAGAGCGGATTCCCGTGCGCGACCGCGGCTTCGAGCAGGTGAAGGGTCCCCACGCAGTTCACCTCTTCGTAGAGCACCGGCTGAGAAAGCGACGGGCGGACGCCCGCTCGCGCGGCAAGGTGGACGACGGCGTCGAAGCGTTCTTCGGAGAAAGTGCGAAAGACGAGATCCCGATCGCGGATGTCGCCTTCGACAAGACGGAAGCCGGGGTGGTCCGCGAACGCCGCGGCGTTGGCGCGCTTCAACGCGGGATCGTAGAAGTCGTTGAAGTCGTCGAAGACGACGACCCGGTCACCCCGTGCGAGGCGACGGCCGGTCAAATGAGAGCCGATGAACCCCGCTCCCCCCGTGACGAGGAGCTTCAAGGCTTCGGTCGAGGGGTCGTCGTCGGGGCGGGCGGGGGAGAAGTGACGTCGGCCGCCAACTCGTTTTCTTCGGGCGAAGATGGCTGCCCGTGCTGTCTCTGAGCGTCCTGATACGCCTTGCGGATCCCGGAGCGCTGCCGGTTGCGGATCAGCCAGCGCAGCAGCTTCGACTCGTCGATGCCGACCACGAGGTGGTTCGCCGCGTCGAAGATCGCGGGATCGTTGATGAGCTTCCCGACGGTTCCCTGTCCCTCGTCGAGCTTGCGGGCGATCGAATCGAGTCGCCGGGAGACGTTGCGAAGGTTCCCCGTGAACTCGCGCGAGAAGGCTTCGTCGTGCAGCAGAGTCGGAAGAGCGCCCTTCCCCGTGTTCAGGTTCTCGGCGACGGCAGCGAGCGAGCCCGCGGCGCCGCCGAGACGATCCACGAGCTCGTAGACCTTCTTCTTGCCCTCCGGGTCGGCCAGGAGCGCGGGGATCGCTCCATTCCCGCTTTCCATTTCTTTCTCGATCTTGCCGAATACGTTGCGCAGCGACGTGACCGCGGCCGACAGCGACCGGCCGGTCTCCTCCCCGTAACGGCGGTCGGCGAGGAGCTTGCCGGCGAGACTCTCTCCCCGGTTGATCTTCGTCAGAACCGCGTTCAGGTTGGTCAGGGTCGCGTTCAGATTGCCTCCGAGGCGCGCGCCTTCTTCGCTCTCGGAAGTGAGCGCTCCCAGGAAGCCCTTCCCTTCCTCGGTGCGGCCGAGGATGTTCTTCAGCGATCGGGCGATCGCGCCGAGGTCGGTCAGGAGGTCCCCGCTGCCCTCGAGAAGTTTTTCCAGACCCGCGCCCGGGGCCGGCTTGATCTCTCCCTCGGGGGGAACGACCGGCTCTTCGGGAAGGCCGCCGGAGAGCTCGACGTACTTGTCCCCGAGAAGCCCGATGGTCTTGATCGACGCGCGGGTGCCCGTGCGGAGACGCGGAGCGACCTTGCGGTCGACTTCGTAAACGACTTGGACGCGCCGATCGGCCGGATCCGGGGAGAGCTTCACTTCGAGCACGTTTCCGACGGTGACGCCGTTCAGGCGGACCGGGTTTCCCGAAACGAGTCCCGCGGCGGAGTCGAACTGAGTCTGGTACGGAAGCTTCGCGGTGAAGAGGTGCGCGCGCTTTCCGACCATGAGAACGCCGAACATCAAGAAGACGAGGGCGATCAGGACGACGAGACCGACGCGGAAACGCCGGCCGACGGTTGACTCGATCGCCATTACGTTCCTCCACCGGCAGGCGCGGCGTAGAGGCCGGTCCCGCACGGGAAGCCCATCGAGCGGAAATACTCCTGGAGTACGGGATGGCCGCCGCGCGCGGCCTCGTCGAACGTCCCGATGAATTGAAACCTTCCCTGGTGGAGGAAGGCGACGCGGTCGGCGATCGTGCGGGCGGCGACGACGTCGTGAGTCACGGCGATCGAAGTAATCCGGAGGCGGGCGTTCAAATCGGCGACGAGCTGCGCGATCTTCTCCGAGGTCAACGGGTCCAGCCCGGTCGTCGGCTCGTCGTACATGATGATCTCGGGCTCCAGCGCGATCGAGCGGGCGAGGGCGACCCGCTTCCGCATGCCTCCGGAGAGCTCCGAAGGCATCTTGCGCTGTGTCCCCGGTAGGCCAACCATCATGAGCTTCTCCGAGACGAGCTCCGCGATCTCCTGCGGCGACTTGTTCGTGTGCTCGCGCAGCGGGAATGCGACGTTCTGCTCGACGTCCATCGAGTCGAACAGGGCGCCCCCTTGAAAGAGCATCGCGACCCGCCGGCGCACCGGTGAGAGCTCTTCCTCGGTCAGTCCGACCACCGACTGACCGAATACGCGGACGTCCCCCTTGTCCGGGTGCTCGAGGCCGTTGATGTGGCGCAGAGTGACGCTCTTGCCCGTTCCCGAGGGGCCGAGGACGCAGAGCACCTCGCCTTTGCGGATCTGGAGACTCGCCCCCGCCAGCACCTCACGCCGCGCGTACGACTTCCAGACGTTTTCGAACTCGACGATCGTTTCGCCCTGCGCGAGCGGCGAGGGCCCGGACTCGCCGGAGAGCTTGAGCTCGGCTTTCATAGGGCCAGGAACAGCTTCGTCAGGAAGAAGTCGGAGATCAGGATCGAGATCGACGCGAAAACGACGGTGCGCGTCGTGGCCCGACCGACGGAGGTCGCGCCGCCTTCGACCTGCAGGCCGTTGTAGCAGCCGATGATCGCCACTTCGAGCCCGAAGAAGAACGTCTTCGCGATA
>DASXTN010000072.1:0-2456 GCA_036505435.1 Thermoanaerobaculia bacterium
TCGGGCAACAAAGCATCGAGGGCCGCGAGGTTCTTCGCGAAGCCCGCGGGGTCGTTGCGGTGCCCGTACTTGCTGTCGAAATCGACCAGGTTCGTGAAGACGACGTCGGCTTCGCTCGAACGAAGCGCCTCGATCGAGACGCGGACCCCTTCGGCGTCGGAGCCGGTGTGGACGGACGAAGTGATCCCGCGGCCAGAGAAAATGTCGACGATTTTTCCGACGGCGAACACGCGGCGTCCAGCGGCGACCAGCCGGTCGAGCCAGGTCTCCCCCGTGGGCTCGATGGAAAAGTCGCGCCGGTTTGCCGTGCGGACGAATGCGCCCGGTTTCCCCGTGAAGGGCCGTGCGATGACCCGCCCGACCGCGTGCTGGCCGGTGAGAATCCCGCGCGCGAATCGGCAGACCTCCCACAGGCGCTCCGGCGGCCAAACCTCCTCGTGAGCCGCAACCTGGAAGACCGAGTCGCCCGACGTATAGAGGATCGGCCGGCCGGTCGCGATGTGGACCTCGCCGAGCTCTCTGATGATCTCCGTTCCCGAGGCGGCCCTGTTGCCGAGCACCTTCTTCCCGACGTACGCCTCCAGCGGATCGATCACCTCCGGAGGAAACCCTTCGGGATAGAGCGGGAACGGGCGCTCGACGACGAGGCCCATCATTTCCCAGTGGCCGGTGGTCGTGTCCTTTCCGGCGGAGAGCTCGTAGGCCTTTCCCCGCGCGCCGGTCGATCGTCCCCCCCGCGACGGCTCGAGCAGTGCGAGGAGCCCCAGCGATTCGAGATGAGGCAGTGGCGTCGGGATCCGGTCGAGGACGTGGCCGAGAGTGTCGCTTCCCGCGTCGCCGTACGCGGCGGCGTCGGGCGCCGACCCGACGCCCAGCCCGTCACAGACGAAGATGACCGCGCGCCGGCGGTTCATGGAGGTTACAACTGACAGGTTACAGGTTCCAGGTGGCCGCCGGTTTCAGAAACATGAAACCTGCAACTTGCAACCGTCTATCCCCCGATCTTCTCGCGAGCATCCGATCGATACGGCGAATTTGGATAGTCGTTCACGAGTCGCTGATATGTCGCGCGCGCGTCGGCGGTGGCTCCGGCCTTCTCGTAAGTCTCGGCGAGTGCGAAGAGCAGCGCATCCTTGGGGGCAGCGGACTTCGGCGACTCGATCGCGCGCTTCAACCGATCGATGGCCTCCGTCGACTTTCCCTGTGCGGTCAGGAGACGCGCTGCGTCGATCTCAGCGGCGACCGCGACTTCCGCCTGCGCATCCCGGGCCGCTTTTGCGAAGGCTTCGGTCGACTGCGCGGCCTTCTCGATACGCGCCGCGAGGATGACTTGCGCGGCGCGGCCGGCGGCGGTCCCTCCCTTCTCCGCTGCCTCTTTCAGGTGGTCCGTCGCTGCCCGCTCGCGGTCGGCTGCGGACGCGAACGTGCGCGCCCCAGTTGCCGCGGCGGCATTTATCGCGAGCGGGGTCTCGAGAATTTCGAGGGCGGCAGAAAGCTCTCGGCCGGCCTGGCGCTCCCGCCAGCCGCGGAAGAAGAAAAACGCCGCGGCGATCGCGAGCACTACCCCGGCCGCCGCGAGAGCCTCGAAGGCGCCTCGGCGGTGGTGGGAGACGTAATCGACCGTGCGGCCAAAAGTCTCGGCGAGCTCGTTTCGCTTGAGCTCTCTGCGGGTGATGCGCGCCATCCTGTTCTCCGAAGCGCGCGATTATCGCGGGAGTGGTAAGGCGGGTCAAATCAGGAGGGTATCCGCTCCCGCAATCCGCCGCCCGGCGAGTCTGCGAGGCGCCCCGTCCGCCTGTCCCGGCGAAATCGAGAGCTAGAGGCTAAGAGCTTCCTCTTGCTCGCGAGCGAGCCGAGGCCGGGCGGTCCTAGGGACCGTGCCGCGACCCGTCAGATAGGCCGCGAGCACCTCGGCGGGGAGAACGACCAGGAACCAGGGGGCCTCGACGAGAAATGCCAGGCGGCGCGCGCCGATGGAAGCATCGGGCCCCATCGTGGCGATGGCCAGCCCGAACAGAATATTCACTGCGGCCGACGCGAGCGCGATCCGGAATCCGATGAGTCGAGGACGTGAAAGCGCCTGCGGAAGCGGGGAGGAGCTGCGGCGCCCCGTCAACCAGGTCGCCGTCACGAGCGCGGCTGCGAGGATGCACGCGCCGAGCGAAATCCGGAGTTGAGCCGTCGCGAGCGATTCCACATCCGCTGTCTCCGTGACGAGGGGCTCCATCCAGGCCATGAAATTGCTGGCGACCATCAGCACGAGGATGACCCAGCCCGTGCGCTGCGGCCGATGTTGCGTCGTTTCCATTAATCCACCCACTTCCAGGGCGGAGGGACGAAGTCCCTCTCGCCCCCGTTTCCTCCCTGCTCCGGTGGCAACCACTTCAAGAGGGAGGTTTTTCCGACTCGTCCGAAGTCATCGACACTGACGCGGAAGAGGTTCCGGCTTGAGCCAT
>DASXTN010000073.1:0-3565 GCA_036505435.1 Thermoanaerobaculia bacterium
GCGACGATCACAAAGAGGAGCCTCTCTCCGGTGCTGCCCGGGGGATGCGCCTGGAGCGCCCAGGCGGCCCCACGGCTGACGACGAGCGCCATGGCCGCCGCGGAGGCGAGGACTCGCGCCAGCGACGCCGCGACCTCCTTCAGTCCCAGGCGCCCCTCCCGCCGCCGCAGAAAGGTCAGAAGAAGAAGGAAGTTCGCCGCGGCGCCACAGGAGGTCGCGAACGCGACCGAGCCCACTCCCCAGGGACGCAACGCGAGCGAAGCCAGGACGAACACGGTCAGGTCGACCGCCGCGCAGAGCACCGGCGTGCGGGTGTCCTTCCGGGCGTAGTGAGCGAAGACGAGCAGGCTGTTCGACGAGATGAAGAAGAGACCGATCGCGTAGAACGAGAGCGCCTGGGCGGTTGCCGCCGTGGCCGCGGGACCGAAGCGGCCGCCCTGGAAGAGCGCGGCGATCACGGGATGGCGCAGAACGGCGAGGCCGACCGCCCAGGGGATCGTGACGAAAGCGACCAGGCGAAGCCCGAAACGCAGCGTGTCCTTGAACGAGCGGGGGTCCTCTTCGAGCGCCTGCTGGGCGAGGAGCGGCAGGATCGCTGTCGAGACCGAGATGACGAACCCGCCGCGCACGAGTTCGATCACGCGATTTCCGAAGGTCAGGTAGGAGACCGCGCCATCGCCGAAGACCGACGCGAAGCGCGTCGAGAGCGCGTTGTTGATCGCGTAAATCCCGAACCCGAAGAGTCGAGGAAGCAGGAGGACGAACACGGCGCGCACCGCCGGATCCGCAAACCGCACGCTCCATTTCCCGATCGCCGAGAGCGCGAGCGCCGGCCGGATCTGCACCGCCATCTGCAGGACGCCGCCTGCAAGCACGCCGATGGCAAGCGCGACCGTCGGCTCGCGGAAGCGCGGCGCGAGGAGCACGGCGGCGAAGATGATCGAGACGTTCAGGAAGATTGGCGACATCGCGGAAACCGCGAAACGGCCATGCGCGTTCAGGATGGCCTGAAGAAGTGCCGCCACCGAGATGAAGCAGAGGTACGGGAACATCAGCCGCGTGAGAAAAATCGTGAGCGGGATCTTCCCGGGCGTGGACGCAAAGCCTTTCGCGAGCAGCCGGACGATGCCGGGGGCGAAGACGATCCCCGCGACCGTGATCGCCGTGACGATGATCGTCAGAGCGGAGAGGATGCGCGCGGCGAAGAGCCGTGCCTCGTCGGCCGAGCCCTTCGCCCGTTTCTCGGCATACGCGGGGATGAACACGCCGGGCAGCGCTCCCTCCGCGACGAGTTGCCGCAGGAGATTCGGGATTCGGAAGGCGGTGTAAAAGACGTCGCTCGCCGCGCTTGCTCCGAAGAACGCCGCGATGGTCCGGTCCCGCGCGTAGCCCGTCAGACGCGATGCGAGCGTCAGAAGCGTGATGACGGAAGCGGAGCGGACGAGTCGTCCGCGCGCCTCATCAGTCGGCAGCGCAGCGTCGCTCACTTGGAGAGAGTCGTCATCGAACTGAGTTCATTGTAAGAGTCGAGTCTCCGCCATCAGCGGTCGCTGCCGGCCCAGGGACAGCCCGGACATCATTTGTCCGGACCCCGCGCGATATTCTTCCCAGCACTTGAAAGGAGAGGAACACATGGCCAGCGTCAACAAAGTCATCCTGATCGGCAACCTCGGAAGAGATCCCGAGATCCGGACCACCCCGCAAGGGACCTCACTCGCGCGGTTTTCCGTTGCGACGAGCACGACGTGGAAAGACGCATCGGGCGCGCGGCAGGAGCGCACCGAGTGGCACGACGTCGTTGCGTGGGAGAAGCTCGCTCAGATCTGTGGCGAGTATCTGCACAAGGGAAAGATGGTTTACGTCGAGGGAAGCCTTCAGACCCGCAGCTGGGAGGACCAGAACGGGCAGAAGCGATCCAAGACGGAGATCAAGGCGAACAACGTCGTGATGCTCTCGCCGCCGCCGAGGTCCGATGCGGCACGGCCTGCCCGCGAGGAAAGCGAGGCGGCCGAGCCGGTCGCGGTCTACGACGACGACGTTCCCTTCTGAAGTCGCGGGGACAGGCCCAACGGGCCTGCACCCGCCTCGTCAGTGTCGCGGGGACAGGTCCAACGGGTCTGCACCCGCCTCGTCGGCCCGGTTGCGGGGTCCGATCCCGAAGGGGTCAGATCCCGCCACCTCGACTCGGGCTTGCCGCTGCCACCGTTTCACGGATCGCCGCGACATCCGCCGCAAGCTCCTCGAGCGCGCGGCCGGAGGGGGTTGCCTCCCGCTGGAGAATCCGCAGGCGCTTCGCGTAAGCCTCGATGCGCGTCGCCGCTTCGGCACGCCGGCTCTCGGGGACTTCCCGTTCGACGCGTTCGACGCAATCGGGATAATCCTCGATGCGTGAGCACACCCACAGGAGGTCGCAGCCGGCGAGCTCTGCCGCAGAGGAGCGTTCCGCAAGATCTCCGAAGTCGGCAAGCGCTCCCATCTCGAGGTCGTCGCTGAAAGTCACGCCACGGAAGCCGACCTCCTCGCGGAGTAGAAGGGTGGCGGTCCGATACGACAGAGTGCCGGGAAGCGGATCGTCTCTCCTCGCCGCGTGGGAAACCATCACGGCGCCGGCCTCGTCGCCCAGCGCGCGGAACGGCGCGAGGTCTTTTTGCCACTCGTCTTCGGCAGCCGGCAGAAAAGGGAGTGCGTGGTGCGTGTCGCGCTCTGCTCGCCCGAGGCCGGGAAAGTGCTTCAAACAACCACCGACGCCGCGGGAATGAATGCCGTGCAGGAACTCACGTGCCGCGGCGATCACCGATTCGGGGTCGTCGGAGACCGCGCGATCGCCGAGCACGGTTTCTCCCGCGCCGGGCAGGCGGCGGTCGACGACCGGCGCGAGGTCGACGCTGAATCCGAAGCGCGCGCAGGCTTCCCCGGCGAGCTCGGCGGCGCGCCGGGCGAATCCCGCCCGAGCGGCGGCGTGAAACGAGGGGAATGGTCCGGCGAGGTCCTTCAACCGGTCGACCCGTCCGCCCTCCTGGTCAAGACAGAGGAAGGGCGCGCCCGGGAGGGCGCGGAGGTCCGCGGTCAGATCGAGCAGCTGCCGCTCCGTCTCGATGTTTCGTTTGAAGAGGATCACGGCTCGCGGCGGAAGCCGCGCGAGAATCGCGCGCTCGCTCGCGTCGAGCGTCGGTCCGGAGATCCCGACGCCGAAGAGCCCGGAGGCGCTCGGGCTCACCCCTTGAGCCGTTCCTGAAGCGAAGCGAGTAGAGAGAGCGCGGCGATCGGCGTCATATGGTCGAGATCCGCTCCGCGAAGCTTCTCCAAGACGAGCTCCTCGGACCCGGTGAAGAGGAGAAGCTGCCCTTCTCCCGCGCTCTCCCCTCTCCGCCGCGCGATGACCGGCGCGCCCTGAACGTCGAGCTCCTGCTTCTCGAGATTGGAAAGGACTTCGCGCGCGCGCGCAGTAACCGACCCGGGCAATCCGGCGAGCTCCGCGACGTGGATGCCGTAGCTCCGGTCCGCCGCTCCCGGCACGACCTTCTTCAGGAACACGACGCGTCCTCCGACCTCTTTGACCGCCATC
>DASXTN010000074.1:0-5333 GCA_036505435.1 Thermoanaerobaculia bacterium
GTGCGAACTGCGCGCGGTCTCGCGTCGCGCAAGCTCTTCGAGGAGAAGACGCCGGGCGCTTTGCGCGACGCGGTGCTCGGCGCGCTCGCGGCCGAGGCGGAAAAGGAGCGGACACTCGACGAAGAGGCGCGCCGGATGATGGAAGCCGCGCGCAACGAGATCGCGTCGGGAAGGGTAGACGGCCAGGAGCTCTTCCGCCGGATTCGGCGCAAGCTCGCCGAGCAGCGGGGGATCGTCCTTTAGCACGCGGTCCTTCATGACGATCGAAAAGCGCATCACCGAGCTCGAGGAGCTGCGGGCGCAGAGTCTCCAGGGCGGTGGTCCGGACCGCGTCGCTCGGCAGCACGCCGAGGGCAAGCTCACCGCGCGCGAGCGTGTCGAGCTGCTGCTCGATCCCGGCTCGTTCTTCGAGCTCGATCGACTGGTCGAGCACCGCTCGCGGGACTTCGGAATGGACCGGACGCGGATCCCCGGCGACGGCATCGTCTCGGGCGCGGGCACCATCGAGGGACGGCCGGTCTACGTCTTCGCGCAGGACTTCACGGTCTTCGGCGGATCTCTGTCGGAGACCGCCTCCGAGAAGATCTGCAAGATCATGGACCTCGCCGTCCAGAACGGCGCGCCAATCATCGGTTTGAACGACTCGGGCGGCGCGCGCATCCAGGAGGGTGTCGTCTCGCTCGCCGCCTACTCTCGCATCTTTCTTCGAAACACGCGCGCGTCGGGCGTCGTGCCGCAGATCTCGGCGATTCTCGGTCCGTGCGCCGGAGGCGCCGTTTATTCGCCGGCGATCACCGACTTCGTCTTCATGACCGAGAAGACGTCGTACCTTTTCGTGACGGGACCGGACGTCATCAAGACGGTGACTCACGAAGAGGTGACCAAAGAGGAGCTGGGCGGAGCGCGGACGCACTCCACGCTCTCGGGGGTCGCGCACTTCGTGCGGAAGGACGATCCCGGAGTCCTCCTCGGGATCCGGGAGCTCCTGTCTTACATCCCCTCCAACAACCTGGACGATCCACCGCGGCGCGATGGCCGGGAGCCGGCAACGGAAAGCCGGAAGCTCGACGGCTTCATCCCGGAAGAGCCGGACAGGCCCTACGACATGGTGGAGCTCGTCCGCGCCGTCGCCGATGCCGGGGAGTTCCTCGAAGTCCACGCCTCGTTCGCTCGAAACCTGATCGTCGGTTTCCTTCGGCTCGCCGGCCGCTCGGTCGGCGTCGTCGCGAACCAGCCGATGCACCTCGCCGGCGTGCTCGACATCGATGCGTCGGTGAAGGGCGCGCGCTTCGTCCGCTTCTGCGACGCGTTCAATATCCCGCTTCTCGTTTTTGAGGACGTGCCGGGTTTTCTCCCCGGAACGCAGCAGGAGTACGGTGGGATCATCCGGCACGGCGCGAAGATGCTCTACGCGTTCGCGGAAGCGACGGTCCCGAAGGTTTCGGTGATCACACGGAAGGCCTACGGCGGCGCGTACTGCGTCATGGCGTCGAAGGATCTCGCGACCGACTTCAACTTCGCGTATCCGACCGCCGAGATCGCGGTGATGGGGCCGCAGGGAGCGGTGAACATCCTCTACCGCCGCGAGTTCGAGAGCGCGCCCCCCGAGACCCGCGCCGAGAAAGTGTCCGAGTACGTGGAAAACTTCGCGAATCCTTACGTTGCCGCGCGCCGCGGCTACGTGGACGAGATCATCGAGCCGTCGGAGACACGGGAGAAGTTGATCGCGGCGTTTGCGCTGCTCGAGGGAAAGCGCGCACCGCTACCGGCGAAAAAGCACGGGAACATACCGCTGTGAGTTCACCTCTTTGTCATCCTGAGACGCCGCAGGCGGCGAAGGATCTCTCTGGTGACAATGGAAGGATAGGGTGTCACGCGATTACTTCGTGTATATCCTCGCGAGCAGATCGAAGACTCTCTACATCGGCGTGACAAATGATCTCGAGCGACGGATGTTCGAGCACAAGGAGAAGCTGATCCAGGGATTCACGTCAAAGTATAGGATTGACAAGCTGGTTTACTTCGAAGCGACGACCGACGTCCGAGTCGCAATTTCACGAGAGAAGCAGCTTAAGGGCTGGCGGCGCAGTAAGAAGCTCGCGCTCATCGAAGCCCTCAACCCCTCCTGGAAGGATCTGGCCGAGGATTGGGCAGCCGAGATTCCTCGGCCTTCGGCCTCGGAATGACAGGAAGAGGATGAAACTCCTCGTCGCCAACCGGGGCGAGATCGCCGTCCGCATCTTTCGAGCATGCCGCGACATGGGTATTGAGACGGTCGCGGTCTACTCCGACGCCGACCGGACCGCGCCCCACGTCACCATGGCGGACTACGCCGTCCGCCTCGGACCGGCCCCGTCGATCGACAGCTACCTCTCGATTCCGCGACTCCTCGACGCTGCGAAAAAAACGGCAGCGTCGCTCGTGCATCCCGGCTACGGGTTCCTCGCCGAGAGCGCGGAGTTCGCGCGCGCGTGCGTCGGAGCGGGACTCACGTTCGTGGGACCTTCGGCGGAAGCGATCGAAGCAATGGGAAGCAAGACGAGAAGTCGCGAACTCATGAAGGCTGCGGGAGTTCCCGTCGTCCCGGGCACGACGAAGCCCGCTCGCGACGTGACCAAGCTCGCGGAGTTCGCGCGCGGCGCCGGATACCCGATCTTCCTCAAGGCGTCGGCCGGTGGCGGCGGCAAAGGGATGCGCCGCGTTGCGCGCGAAGAGGATCTCGGGGCCGCCTTCGCGCGGGCGTCGGCCGAGGCGAAGGCCTCCTTCGGCGACGGCTCGATCTACGCGGAGAAGCTTCTCGAGAGTCCGCGTCACATCGAGGTCCAGATCGCGGCCGACCAGCATGGCCACCGCGTCGCGGTGGGGGAGCGTGAGTGCAGCATCCAGCGGCGCCAGCAGAAGGTCGTCGAGGAATGCCCTTCGCCGGCCGTCGCGTCCGATCTGCGGGCGAAACTCTTCTCCGCCGCGCTCTCGGCCGCGGATGCCGTCGGCTACGACTCCTGCGGCACGGTCGAGTTCCTCCTCGCGCCCGACGGCTCGTTCTACTTCCTGGAAATGAACACACGCCTCCAGGTCGAGCATCCTGTGACCGAGGAGGTCTGGGGCGTCGACTTGGTCACCGAGATGATCCGCGCCGCGCTCGGCGAGCCGCTCTCGTTCGGTTCGGACGAGCTCGCACCGCACGGGCACGCCATCGAATGCCGGATCTATGCGGAGGACGCGGCGCGCAATTTCGCGCCTTCGCCGGGCGTCGTCAGCTTGGTTCGCCTGCCGGATGGTCCTGGCATCCGCAGCGACGTCGGCGTGGAGTCCGGATCGACGGTGCCGATCGATTACGACCCGATGCTCGGCAAGCTCGTCGCGCACGGTCGCGACCGGAAGGAAGCGATCGCCCGGCTGTCGCGCGCGCTCGACGAGTACGAGATTGCCGGAGTCGACACGACACTTCCGCTCTTCCGCGCGCTCGTCCGTGACCCCGAGTTCCGCGATGGCCGGTACCACACGCAATGGCTGGACGGCTGGCTAGCGGGCCCCCGTCTCGAGCCGCGGGACGCTTCCGTCGAAGAGGCGATCCTCGCCGCGGTCTGCGTCTCGATCGACGGTAACTCGCCGCGCGAAGGGATTCTCGATCGTGGATCGCGCTGGGGACAGGTCGCGCGTGTAGAAGCTCTGCGTGCGGCGGAAACGCTTCCGCGCGGGACCCGCCGGTGACGATCCGTCGCCGTCTGGTCTGGCGGCGGAAGGAAGGGCCCGCAGAGCTCACCGTCGAATCGCGCGACGGACGGAAAGTCACGGTCGACGGGCCAGCTGGTCCGGCTCTCGCCGACAGCGCGAAGCTCGCGGACGGGCGCTGGTCTGTCATTCTTCCATCAGGCAGGCAGCTGACCGGGCGCGCCGCATCCCGGCCCGATGGACGCGTCGAGGCTTGGATCGGCGCCCGCCGCATTCACCTGGAGCTCGCGGATCCGCTGCGCGATCTCGCGGCGGAATCCGAGAATGCGGACGGCGGCGCGATGGAAATCCGCGCGCAGATCCCCGGTCGCGTGGTCGAGGTCTTCGTCGTGCCCGGAGACGTCGTCGCGGCCGGAAAGACGCTTCTCGTCCTCGAGGCGATGAAGATGCAGAACGAGATCCGCGCCGATTCACCGGCCCGTGTCGCGAAGGTCGAATGCGTCGCCGGTCAGACCGTGGAAACGGGAGCGCTCCTCGTCCGCCTCGAGTCGGAACCGGTGGTTTGACGACCCGAGCCGCCCCACCGATCCAAAAGATTGAACGATTATTCCGAATCATGCATGGCTGACCGGGAGGTCAATTTCGCGCAATCTCCTTGACCGCGTAATTCGAGCAACTTAGAGTTTGCCGCAACTGCCGCCCGATTGGCAGTTTGATTGCTCATGAAGCGCCCAGTGTCGGTCTTTTTGCCCTCTTCATCCCTCGATTCGAATTTCTGGGATAACGAGAGTCCCGTTTACTTTCGGAAACAGCAGAGGAGGAGTTCTATGAGTCGATTTCGAAGGTATCTCTTGCCGCTCGCGGCGGTAGCACTCGTCGGCGCGGCGACGGGAGGCCTGGCGTTCGCCCAGACCACGGGCGACATCACAGGCACCGTCACGGACACGTCGGGCGCCGCTTTGCCCGGCGTAACCTGCACGGCCACCAGCCCGGCCTTGCAGGGATCACGGACGTCGGTCACCTCCAATAGCGGCTCCTACCGCATCGCCAGCGTGCCACCGGGCACCTACACGGTGAGCTGCGCATTCGCAGGATTCGCGACCGCCGAGAAGACGGCGTACGTGACGCTCGGCGCGACGGCGACCGCCAACCAGACGCTGCAGATCTCCTCCGCCAAGGAAGAGATCGTCGTCACCGGCGAGGCGCCCGTGGTGGATACGTCCAGTACGACCACGGGC
The DNA here is from genome assembly GCA_036505435.1 of Thermoanaerobaculia bacterium. Classification (GTDB taxonomy): domain Bacteria; phylum Acidobacteriota; class Thermoanaerobaculia; order UBA5066; family Gp7-AA6; genus Gp7-AA6. Next base: position 4,911 of record DASXTN010000074.1, read on the forward strand.
TCCAACTACAGCGCCAAGGTCATGGAGAGGCTGCCGCTCGGACGCAACTACGCCGCAGTCGTGCGCCTCCAGCCGGGCGTGCAGGAAGACACCGGCGACCGGCAGGGGCGCGGCCTGGCATTGTCGGTCTATGGATCCACCTCCGCGGAAAATCAGTTCGTCATCGACGGCGTCAATACGAACAGCGTCGTGCGGGGGGTGCAGGGCAAGATCATCAACAGTGAATTCATCCAGGAGGTCGAGGTCAAGACCGGCGGCTACCAGGCCGAGTACGGCCGGGCGACCGGCGGCATCATCAACGTCATCACCAAGTCCGGCGGCAACGAGTTCCACGGCGACGTCTTCGCCAACTACGCCCCGAAGAGCTTTCGCTCCGAGCAGGACTTCAAAACAGGTGACGCCATCCTGGACGACGGTGGGGTC
>DASXTN010000075.1:0-4418 GCA_036505435.1 Thermoanaerobaculia bacterium
GCGCGTCCCTTCGACAGGGAGTACACGTCGTAGACGTTCTGTCCCCCCCAGGAGATCGAGTCGGCCTCATCCTGGAACGAACGGAGCCCCCAGTCGTCCTTTTTGGTCATCGGATCGACGGGGATCCGCCGCAGGAATTTCATCTTCTTGTTCACCTGACCGACGAGGTCGACCCCTTCCACGAGCGTCTCGAGGTCGGGCGGATAACCCTCCGAGGCGACGCCCGCGAGCGGGATCAGTCCGGCATCCGAGTACTGTTTGTACTTGTCGATCGCGTTTCTCATCAGTCGAAGCTGATAGCGCAGCTCGAGCTCGTCCTGGCGCTTCAGGGTATACCTCGCGACCGGGATCGCCATCGCAGCGAGGATCGTGATCATCGCGGCGACGACGGCCATCTCGACCATCGTGAAGCCCGCCGAGGATGCCGCGGGGACAGGCCCTGCGGGCCTGCACCCGCCGCCGACTCCGCGAGTAACGGAAAACGGGGAACGGGAAACGCGCTCGATCACGGAGACCGGACCTCCACCGCCGCATCGGTCGCGACGACCGCCGCCCCCGACGGCTTCTCGAACGCGAGCTTCGTGCGGCCTGTCCCCATGCCGCGAAGGGTGATCTCGGCGACCGGGCGCGTTCCCGACAAACTGATCCCGCCCGGCAGCTCGAGCACGACTCGGCCTCCTTGGATGCTCGCATCTCCCGAGCCCGTTCCCGCCAGAATCGGACGGACGGCCACGACCGCCGCGACGGCCGGATCGAATTGAATGCCGAGCGTCGTGGCGGGCGAGGATTCGCCTCCGGTCGCCCGAACGAGAACCGTCCTCTGCTCCCCCGGCGCGAGGAGGACCCCGGGCGGATCGAAGTCGAAGAGCACGGACTCCGACGCCTGCGGCGAGGCGCCGCCGCCCGGAGGCGCTGGCGTCGGCTGCGGCGGGATCGCCTCCCGCGGGTTCGGCGTCGGCCGGAACGGATCGTTCGGAAGGCCGCCGGGAACGAGGATTTGAGGCGCCGGCGTGACGGTCGGCTGCGGCGGCGGCGCGCCGCGCGGCACGTTGGGCTCCCGGCGGCTGAAGTCGAAAGGTCCCTGCGTGGCCGGGGACTCGACCCGCGGGCTTCCCTGGAAGGAGATGTTCGAGTCAGTCCCCACGTACACCGGCTCTAAGTCCGCGGCTGTGACGTCGGGAATGCGGATGATGTGCGGCGTCAGCGTCAGGACGAGGTCCGTCGCGGCGTTGGTGCTCGCCTTCTTCGAGAAGAGGCGGCCGAGGATCGGCAGGTCTCCCAACAAGGGAACCGCGTTGGTCGTGTTGCTCTTGTCGGTGCGGAACAGTCCCGCGAGGAAGTTCGTCTCGCCGTCCTTCAGTCGGATGCTCGAAGCGATCGCCCGGGTCCCGATGATCGGCTGCCTCTGCCCCGCTTGCACCTCGACGAATCCGTTCAGGTTCGAGACCTCGATCGTGAGCTTCAGGGTCACCTCTTTGTTGTGATGGACCCGTGGCTCTACCTCGATCTTGATTCCGACGTCCTGATACTGGAAGGAGGTGACCGGGACGATGTTGCCGCCGATGGTCGTGCCCGTGTTGAAGGTCGTGGTCGGGATCGGGACGCGGTCGCCGATGACGAGCTGCGCCTTCTGCCCCTCGGAGATCCGAAGCTGCGGTTTCGCGAGGAGCTCGGCGTCGGTGTTGTTCTTGATGAACGAGTAGCTGATCGACGGAATCGTGAACCCGAACGAGCGGATCGAGATCTCCTTGAGCTGATCCCACGTGAACGAGCCTTCCGGGACGCCACTGCCGAAGTTCGTGTTGCCGGGGGGGAGCGGGGCATTCAGAAGTCCCTTCGCCTCGTAGGCGGAGAGCAGCAGGCCCAGGTCCTGCGACTTCGACGTGTTGATCTGGAGCAGCTCGACGTCCACGATGACCTCGGCCAGCTGCTTGTCGTTCTGCTCCACGATCCGCTCGGCGATGGCGACCTTGTCCGCCGTATCACGGAGCGTGATCGAGTTCTCCGCCTTGTTGACCGAGATCCGCGTGGTCTGAAGGAGTGACCGCAGCGCATTCGCGACCTCGGTGACGTCGGCGTTCGAGAGGAAGAACGTCCGGATGACGAGGTCTTCGTATGTCTTGCGGTTTGCTGCAGTGTCCGCGGCGATCAGGATCGTCCGCTCGTCGATGATCTTATAGAAGTGGTTCTCCTGTCGCATCAGCGTCTCGAGCGCTCGTTGGAACTCCATGTTCGTCAGCACGATCGAGACGTTGTCGTCCTTCAACTGCGGATCGAAGATGATGTTGATGCCGGCCGCGTCCGCGAGCGCCTTGTAGATCTGCTTGACCGGCTTGGGCTGGGGGAAGTTCAGGTTGATGGGGCGATCGCTCGCGGGCTCCAGGATCGGCGGCTTGGCCCGCAAGCCGCGAACCTGCCGCTTGAGCGTCTCGATGCGAGTCTCTCCGGTTCGATCGGCCATCGCCTTCGACGCCTCTTCACGGGCTTTCCGGAGCTCGACTTCCGCGTACTGGTTGGTGGGATCGAGCAGAACCGCCTGATCGAGCTCGACCATCGCGAGCTCGGGCCGCCCCGACGACCGATACAGCTTGCCTTTCTCGAAATGGAACTGAGAAGCCTTGATCTTCGCCCGCGCGAGCGCCATCCGATACGAATTGTTCTGAGGTTCGAGTTCCGCCGCGCGAGAGTACTTAAGCACCGCGATATCCCAGTGCTCGACCGCCTCCTCCTGGCGGGCTTCGCGGAACGCGCGGGAACCGGCGCAGCCCACGAGCGCGATCAGCGTCAGGGACAGCGCAGTGCTCAGGTGAAGTCGGTGTTTCATCGCGATACGGACCTTTCTCATGGGTGGCGGGTTTCAGGTTGCAAGGTCCAAGAAGGAACCTTCTGAAACCGGCAACTCGCAACTCGCAACCTTCTCATTGGGTGATCGGCAACCTCCGGGTCTCCGTTGCCGGATACCCGACGAAGCCGACGTCGATCGATTCGTATCCGACCTTCTGGACGATCCAGCGGCCGAACACGACCTGTCCGGCGCGGACGTTCAAGATGTCGTCCCCATTCGTGAGCACGGCGATCGGCCGCTCCTTCGGCCCGAAGATCCCGATCAGCTTGAACGGCGGATCGGGCGGCACGGGCGTCGGAGGAGGCGGTGGCGGCACGAGTGGACCGACGAACGCCGGATGCCCGGGCCCGGGCGGCGGAGGCGGCGCCGGTGTCGGCGTCGGCGGCGGCGGCGGCGTGGGCTCACGAAGATCGAAGAGGTCTCGACCCGTATCGCCGGCGCCCGTGCGCAGCCGGGGCTCGAGATCACGGGAAGTGATCAGCGGAACATCCTCCGGCGCGGCATTGCGCGCGCGGGAATGGCGGCTTCCCCGCGCGGAGAGCTCTGTCGAATCGGCCTTCGCCGACGTGATGACCTCGACCCTTTCGGGCGCCGGCTTTTTCGCGCTCCAGCGAACGACGAAGAAGACCAGCAGCACCGCAAGAGTCCCGAACAGGATCGCCTGCCGGCGCGTACCGATGGTCATCGCCTTCATCGCTGGACCGTCCTCTGGACGCTCCGCACGGTCTTGCGCGCCGGAGAGGCGGGAGCCGGGGCGGGCACGGCCGGCGGCATCTCGGCGCCGGAGAAGTAAGTCGCGAGGACGAGCCGGACCTGCACGTCGCCGGGCGTCTCGGGGTCACGAGAGAGCGAGACCTCCCGGACCACGATCCAGCGGCGGTTTACCTCGAAAGCAGAGAGCAGCCGCTTGAAGCGGGCGTAGTCGCTCTTGAACGAGAAGCTGATCAACATCTGAGAGAGAGGCAGGCCCCTAAGCGGCGCGGTCGCGTAGCCGATCGTTTTCGGCGCCACGCCGGTCTTCTCCAACACCGCGTGCACTTCCTCGACGAGCGGCGCGAGCGTCTCACGGCGAGATCCGACTCGCCGGCCGTAGAACTCGTCGATGACGGAAGAAACCTGCGCGAGCCGGTCGCGCTGACCGACGAGCTTTTCCGCTTCGGCTTCCCGGGCCGCGACGTCGGTCGCAAGATTCGCCCGCCGCTGCTCGAGCGTCTGCTTGCGCGCCATGCGAATCGAGCGGGACCCCAGGAGAAATCCGAAGTTCGCGAGAAGAAAGAGACCCGCGACGACGAGGAGGCCCGCGCGCCGACGCCACACGTTTTCGCGTCTCTTCACCGCACCGCCTCCGGGTCGTAGACGGTCGTGAGTGCGAAGGAGTGGCCCTCCGGCACGCCCTGACTGCTCTCGGGACGCGACTCGGTCCTGAGCTCCACGGTTGTGAAATGAGGCGACCGCGAGAGCGCCGCGATAGTGCGTACGACGCTTTGCGGGCCGCGGCCGATGAGAGCGATGTCGATGTTGATCTCCCCCGACTCCATGAACTTCGGCTGAAGGCGCGAGAGACGCACTTCGG
>DASXTN010000076.1:0-6909 GCA_036505435.1 Thermoanaerobaculia bacterium
AAGCGTGAACCGCGTCGCTCATCCGCTTCTCGATGTCTTTCAACTCCTGTCTCATGAGGCCTCGCTCTGCGCCGAGACGAGCGACCCGATGTCCTCCCCCGTGACGACGCGCAGGATGTTTCCGGAGACGCGCAGGTTGAAAACCTTGATCGGGATGCCGTTGTCCATGCAGAGGGCGATCGCGGCCGCATCCATCACCTGGAGGCCCGACTCGAGCGCCTGGCGGTACGAGACCGTCCGCAGAAACTTTGCCTTGGGATCACGTTCGGGGTTGGCGTCGTATACCCCGTCGACGCGGGTTGCCTTGAGCAGGACGTCCGCCTTGATCTCGTTCGCTCGCAGGGCGGCGGCGGAGTCCGTCGTGAAGAAGGGGTTGCCCGTGCCGCCGACGAAGAGGACCACGCGCCCCTTCTCCAAGTGCCGCACTGCCCGGCGGCGAATGAATGGCTCGGCGATCTGGCGAACCTCGACCGCGGACATCAGCCGTGTCGTGACGTGGCGCTTTTCGAGCGAGTCCTGCAGCGCCAGACCATTGATCACCGTCGCGAGAAGACCCATGTGATCCCCGGCGACGCGGTCGATCCCCTGCGCGGCCGCGGCCATCCCCCGGATGATGTTTCCGCCTCCCACGACGACCGCCGTCTCGACTCCGAGCTCGTGAACCTCGCGAATCTCGTCGGCGATGCGGGCCACGACGTCCGGATCGATTCCGAACGGACGCTCTCCCATCAGCGCTTCGCCCGAGAGCTTGAGCAACACCCGGTGGTAGATCGGCGTGGGAGACATTGCCGCGATTATAGGTTGCAGGTTTCAGGTCGCAGGATCGGTTCTCTCTCCTGAGACCTTTCAGTTGCAACTCGCCGGTCAGGCTTCTGCTTTGTTTTCGGACCGGATCGTCTCTCCCAGCTTGAACCGGATGAAGCGCAGATCGAGCGCTTCGCGGCCGCCGCGTTCGACGACGATCTGACCGACCGTCTTTTCCGGATCCTTGACAAACGCCTGCTCGGTCAGGACGCTCTCCTGGTAGAACTTCTCGATTTTTCCCTCTGCGATCCGCTCGACCACGTTCGCGGGCTTGCCCGCCTGGGCGGCCTGCGCGCGGGCGATCTCGCGCTCGGCCTCGAGCATCTCCGGCGTCACATCCGAGCGCGCGGCGAAGCGTGGGTCCGAGGCCGCGACGTGCATGGCCAGGTCTTTCCCGAGATCGAAATCGCCTCCCCGGATCCCCACGACGACCCCGATGCGGCCATTGCCGTGCACGTAGCTGGCGAACCGCTCGCGGTCGCGCGGCTCCAGCCGAGCGAAACGGCGAATGGCGACGTTCTCTCCGAGCTTCGCGACCAGGTGCGAGGCCGCATCGGCCACGGTCTCCGTCGTGCGGTCGTTGGCCGGCAAGCCGGAGAGCTCGGCCGGATCACCCGAACGCGTCTCGCCGAAAGCGTGGTGCGCAGCGACCTGGTCCGCGATCCCTTCCGCGAACGCCCGGAAGTCGGTGGTTCGGGCGACGAAATCCGTCTCGCAGTTCACTTCGAGGAGGACCGCGGCTTTCGGCGTCACCCGGGCGACGACGAGACCCTCGGATGTCAAGCGGTCGGCCTTGCGCGCCGCCGCGGCGAGCCCCTTCTTGCGAAGGATCTTCTTGGCTTCTTCGAAGTCGCCGGCCGCTTCGACGAGCGCCCTTTTGCAATCCATCATGCCGACGCCCGTTTCCGCGCGCAGCTCGGCCACCTGTTTCGGACTGATTTCCATGATTCCCTCGAAGGTTGCAGGTTACAGATTGCAGGTTGCAGGGCCCAGCCCCCAAACCTGGAATCTGTAACTTGTAGCCCGGCTTAAGACGCGTCCGCGACGACCGCGGTCTGCGACAGCTCCGGAGTCCGCGGCCGCTCTTCGGCCGACGGCGCCTCCTCGGCGATGCGCTCCTCGTGGGCGTGCAGGCCTTCGAGGATGGCATCGGCGACGCGCGCCGTGAAGAGTCGGATCGCGCGAATCGCGTCGTCGTTTCCGGGGATCACGTGATCGATCACGTCCGGATCGCAGTTGGTGTCTACGACCGCCACGACCGGGATTCCCAGAATGTTCGCTTCCTTGACCGCGATGTACTCCTGCTTCGGATCGATTACGAAGAGGGCGTCCGGGAGCTCGTCCATCTCCTTGATGCCGGTCAAATTCTTCTGGAGCTTCTCTCGTTCGCGCTCCAGGCGGAGACGTTCCTTCTTGGTCAGGTTCTCGTTGTCTTCCTGAGCCAGAACTCCTTCGATCTCCTTCAGGCGGTGGATCGATTTGCGAATCGTCGAGAAATTCGTCAGGGTCCCGCCCAACCAGCGGGTGTTTACGAAGAACATCCCGCAGCGGTTCGCCTCCTCGTAAATGGCGTCCTGGGCCTGCCGCTTCGTTCCCACGAACAGAAGGTTCTTTCCGGAGGCGGCGAGCTCCGTCACGAATTTCGCGGCGTCCTTGAACTGCTTCAAAGTCTTCTGCAGGTCGATGATGTAGATGCCGTTTCGCTTGCCGAAGATGAACTTCTTCATCTTGGGGTTCCACCGCTTCGTCTGATGCCCGAAGTGAACCCCCGCTTCGAGCAGCTCCTTCATCGAGATCGAGACCAGGAAACACCTCCCTTTCCGCCGGCAGTACCGGCCCGGATTCTTCCTCTAGCGTTTGCTGAACTGGAACCGCGCCCGCGCTCCGCGCTGGCCGTACTTCTTTCTTTCTTTCATCCGCGGATCGCGGGTCAGGAAGCCTTCCTTCTTGAGCTTCTTGCGCAGCTCCGCGTTGTATTCGGTCAATGCGCGCGAGATCCCGTGGCGGATCGCGCCGGCCTGCCCGGACGCTCCTCCTCCTCGAACGCGCACGTGGATGTCGAACTTCTCCGCCGCCTCCGCGGAAAGAAGCGGCTGCTTGATGATCATCTTGAGAACGTTGTTGGGGAAGTAATCGTCGAGGGGACGCTGATTGACCGTGATCGCCCCGGTTCCGGAGACCAGCCGGACGCGCGCCATCGAAGTCTTGCGGCGGCCGGTGGCCTTGTGCTGGATATCGACCGTCAATTTGCCTCCGTAGTCGGGCGGACCGGGCCGCGCGAGTCGAGCGCGAGCCGCTTCGGCTTCTGCGCGTCGTGCGGGTGCGCGGCTCCGCGATAAACCTTCAGCTTCCGAATCTGTTTTCGGCCGAGACGCGACTTGGGAAGCATGCCCTTGACCGCGTCTTCGATCAGCCTCTCGGGGTGGCGGGACTGAACTTGACGCGCCCGCCTTTCGCGGAGCCCGCCCGGGAAGCCCGTGTGGCGCCGGTACAGCTTCTCGTCCAGCTTCTTTCCCGTCAGCCGGACCTTGTCGGCGTTCGTGACGATCACGAAGTCGCCCGTGTCGAGGTAAGGAACGAATCCGGGGCGGTGTTTGCCCGCGAGCACCCGCGCAACACGGGTCGCGAGGCGCCCCAGCACCTGATTCGAAGCGTCCACGACGTACCAGTCGTGACGCACCTCTTTGGCAGAAACTCCAGGCGTACCCGAGCCCATCAAAACCCCGCAAAACCTGTCAATCTTGACGCGTCAGACCACTCGGCCGCGCGTCGGGGACGGAAATCGCCCTTACAAGGGGCGCGTAAGAATACGGAAGAAGGCGGAGGCTGTCAAACCCGGGCTTCAAGTCGCGGGTTCAAGGTTCCGGAACTGGAACCGCAAGCCTGCCTGATACTTTCCCGCGCGTGATCCTGCTCGAGGGTGCTCCCGTCGCGAGGCGAATCCGGGAAGAGGCCCGGGCGGCCGCGGCCCGATTCTCCCCCTCCCCTTCGCTCGTCGTCGTCCTCCTCGGAAACGACCCCGCGTCGGAGACGTATGTCGCCTCGAAAACGGCCGCTGCGCGGGAGACGGGAATCCGCGCGGAGACGACGCGGCTACCGGCGGGATCGTCGCCCGACGCGCTCCTCGAAACGGTCGACCGCGCGAACTTCAGCCGAGAAGTCGACGGAGTGCTTGTCCAGATGCCGCTCGAGCCGGGTCACGACCCCTCACGCGTCATCGACGCGCTCGATCCGCGAAAGGACGTCGACGGGCTCCATCCCGAGAACGTCGGCCTCCTTCACCAGGGAAGGCCGCGCTTCGTCCCGTGCACGCCCGCCGGCATCATGGCTCTTCTCGATCATTACGGTATCCCCCTCGCCGGCCGACGGGCGGTGATTGTCGGACGGAGCGCCCTCGTCGGAAGGCCGCTCGCGGCGCTTCTGACGGCGCGCGACGCGACAGTGACCGTTTGCCATTCGCGCACCCGCGACCTTCCGTCCATCTGCCGCCGGGCGGAGCTGCTCGTCGCGGCGATCGGGCGTCCCGGCTTCGTGACTGCCGACTACGTTCGCGAGGGCGCAGCGGTAGTGGACGTGGGCGTGAATCGTCTGAAATCTCTGGATCAGGCGCCCGAGAACCTCCGGCGCTCCGGGCGAATCCGCGCCGCGATCGACGCAAGAGGTCGCGCGCTCGTCGGGGACGTGGACTTCGACGGGGTCTCGCAAGTCGCGGGTTGGATCACTCCCGTCCCGGGCGGGGTCGGCCCGCTCACGGTCGCAATGCTCGTCCGCAACACCGTCTTTGCGGCCGGCCTTCGTCGCGACGAGCGACCCTCCCGAGCCTGAGCAGCTTCCGGGGAGGGCTGTTTCCAGCTGAGTTCTCCCCCCGCGATCGACTCGATCTCTTCATTGATTCGAAACGCAAATGGCATACGAGATTCGGCAAAACCCGATAATTTCCTGATTTAATTCGGGATGTCCAGGAAGCGCTCGAGCGACGGCGGCCCACTGGATGCACCACCGTGCTGACGCTCCTGCAGATCATGACCGACAAGGGCCTCGTTCTGGCGCGATACCGCGCGGCGCGCTCACCGGTACGCGCCCCGACCGCCCGGGGCGCACGAAGCAGCAGATGGTCGGTGACCTCGTCAGCTTTTGGACGAGATCGAGGGGAGAAACGATGACAGCACCGGCGCTCTTCTCCGGCGATTCTTTTCGGCCCTCGGATGGGCACTCTCCACTTCCTTTGGCAGGGCGCGCCGCTCCGGAATGCGTCCGCGAGATGCGCGTGCCGGATACGACCGGCCTTCTTTCCGACGATCTCGTCTCGATGCGAATTCACAACGTCACGACCGAGTTCGTGCGCCAGATTCCACAGTCTTCTCTGGCCTGCTTCTTGCTCGATCTATTTGGATCTGCACCGATTCGGGGTCTCTTCCGGTCGTGCGGACGCTTCGAATTTCTACTGGAGGACCAGCAATGAAGTTCTTCGCGAAAGAGACGGATTCGGCGATTCGAACCGGCGCGATGCTGCTCAGCGGGCTCGGTCTCGGGGCAGCTCTGATGTACGTCCTCGATCCGGAGCGCGGAAAGCGGCGCCGCGCGCTCGTCCGCGACAAAGCGGTTCGCGCAGCTCACAAGGCGAGCGACCGGCTCGATGCACGCTCGCGCGACTGGAAAAACCGCGCACGCGGCGCAGCGGCCGAATTGAAGGCGATGAAGCGCCGAGAAGACGTCTCGGATCCGGTGCTCGAGGAACGCGTGAGGGCCGAGATCGGTCGCGCGGTGTCCAACCCCGGATCGATCGAGGTGATCGCGATCGGTGGATCCGTCACGCTCTCGGGTCCCGTTCTGGCGAGCGAGGTCGACGACCTGCTCTCGGCGGCGCGGGCCGTCCGTGGAGTCGAAGACGTCGAAAACCGACTCCAGGTCTACGAGACGGTCGGCGACGTTCCCGGCCTGCAGGGAGCGCGCGGTCCGCGCGGCAAGGCGGAACGCGGCACCGATCGCTGGGAACCCGCGGAGGCGGAGACCTAGAGCACCGCGCGGCTCGAGCGGATCGTGGAATCGATCGTCGGGATTTTCACATCGGCGGAGAGGGCCCAGCGGGCAGCGCAGTCCCTCTCGCGCACGGGAATCCCGGTCGACCGACTGAGCGTACTCACTCCGAGAAGTTCCGAGGCCGAGATCCATTCGCGGGTTCCCACGAGCGAGACCGAGCAGCCCGGTATGGGCAAGGCCGTCGGAGGGGTGGTCGGAGGAGTCTTCGGCGCCACGACAGGGATGGGACTCGGAGCCCTGGCGGCAAGCCTTCTCGTTCCCGGTTTCGGAGCGGTCGCCGCGGCGGAGGTGCTGGGAGGCCTCCTCCTCGGAGTAGGGGGAATCGCCGGGGGCGCCGCAGCGGGCGGAGCGCTCGAAGAGAAGCTCTCCCGCGGACTGCCGAAGGACGAGCTGTACCTGTATGAGCACGCGCTCAAGAACGGCCACTCTGTCGTGTTCGCGCTCGTCGAAGACGAGGAGGCGGACCGGGCTCGGGCCGTTCTTGAGGCCGAGGGCTCCGAGAGCCTGGATGCCGCGCGCGAGAGTTGGTGGGTCGGAATTCGAGATGCGGAACGAGCCGACTACGAGCGCGAGGGCGCGGACTTCTCGGCGGCGGAGCCCGCGTACCGACAGGGGTTCGAGGCCGCCATGCTTCCCCGTTTCCGCGGCCGGAGCTACGACGCTGCGTCGAAGGACCTTCGCGATTTCTATCCCGAATACTTTGGCCTGGATGACTTCCGTCGAGGCTACGAACGAGGGCTGGTGCACCTGCAGGGTCCAAAGCCCATGGTCCAAAGTCCAAAGTAGCCCGGTGTTACGGGTCGGCTTGACGGGTGGCCTCGCGTCGGGCAAGTCCACCGTCGCGGCTCGTCTTGCCCACCTCGGTGCGGAGATCGTTGATGCCGACGAGATCGTCGCGGACCTCTACCGGCCGGGAGGGCCCGACGAGGCGGCGGCGCGGGAGCTCTTCGGCGAAGCCGTCTTCGACGAGCGCAGCGGAATCGACCGCGCGCAACTCGCGCGGCGCATCTTCGCGGATCCCGCGAGCCGGAGGGCGCTCGAGTCGCGGATCCATCCCCTCGTCCG
>DASXTN010000077.1:0-1584 GCA_036505435.1 Thermoanaerobaculia bacterium
GCGGCTGTCCTCGTACAACACCAGCGTCTTGCCCAGGAATCCCTGATCGCTGGTCGTCTCCGGAGTCCCCGGAGCCCGGACCAGCGAAGACGTTCCGCTCGCGCTGGAAAGGATCACGTCGATGCCGGGGACCGCGCGCACGACACGCCGGATCGTGGTGGGCTCGAGCCTTCCGATCACGATCACGAGGTCCGCGTGATCGCGGACCTCCGACACGGCGGGAGCGAGGGACGACACGGGGTCCGAAATTGAGAGCGCCGCCGTGTTCGCCTCGAACTGGGGCAGCGTTCCCGGACCGTGCGGCGGCTCGAAGGCCGAGACGACCGCGACGCGAAGGCTGCCCGCGTGAACGATGCGGGAGGCGGGGGCGAGCAGGCTCCCCCGCTCCGTCACATTGGAGGAGACGTACGGAATCCCCAGCCCCTTCGTCGCCTCCCGGAACCAGCTGCTTCCGAAGAGGAGCTCGTTCGTGCCTATGGCGGCCGCATCGTAGCGCATCGCGGCCATCGTCTCGAGATAGAGGCGTTGCTCCTCCCGGGAGAGGTAGTCGAGCTCGGTCTGATTCTCCGGCCGCGTGAATGCGTTTCCGAGGTCGACGACGGGCGCGCCGGGGTGTTCGCGCCGCAGCCGTTCGAGGACCGTCGCACGGCGTGCCACGCCTCCCGACTGGTTCGCCTTGCAGCCGCAATGTTCGAGGAAGCCGTTCGTGTCTCCGGTGAAGATGACGGTGATATCGCGAACAGGCTTTCCCGCGGGCGGCGAGGGATTGGGTTCGGCCGGAGCGAGACCGAAGAGGTGTTCGACCGGAATGGCTTCCTTCCCTCGAACGTAGCGGGACCGGAACGCGTCCCAATCACGAGGCTTCGTTCCCGAAATCGATGCCCAGAGCGAGGCGGCGGGCCGGGTTCGGAACATGCTCCGCACGACCTGGTCGAGCGTCTCGCGGCCGCCTGATCGCTCGCGCACCAGGCGATCGAGATACGCGAGCAGAAAGGGCGCCTCCACACTGCGCGCGAGCCCCGTGTCCAGCTTCGTTTCATAGAGCTCCTCCAGATCGCGCTCCGCGTCCTCGACGCGCCTTGCTCCGGCGTAGGACGACGCGAGATCGCGTTCGACCTCCTCTTCGTCCACAAGCCCCGCGGACGCGACGGCGCGCCAGGCGTAAAGATTTGCGATCCCGTCCAGGACCCAGTACTCCTCGGGTCGTGCAATCTCGACGCGGTACGGCGAGAATTTCAAATATACCTCGAGCAAGCTCTGGGAGTAGCGGCGCAGTCGGCTCGGCGTCATGGGGGAGAGCGTCCCCCCCTGGCCCCCGGCCCACGCCTCGCCGTGGATCTCGTTGCCGTCGGGAGTGGCCGGCAAGACGACGGTGACGTAATCGCGGCCGAGATCGCGGCCAAAGAGGGCCTGCACGGTTCGCGTCGCGCGCTCGAGGGAACCGATCGCGGAGTCGTCGACCGCACCCGGGCGGCCGGTCTCGTATGCAAAGCGATACCGCGTTCGCCCGACGGAAATGGACCGCTCCGAGAACCGGCCGAACGCCAGCGTGGAGGCGATCAAGTGCTCGTCCGCGAATCGCCC
>DASXTN010000078.1:0-2400 GCA_036505435.1 Thermoanaerobaculia bacterium
AGGTGCGTGATCCGGACCGCCGAATCCGTGACGTTGACGTGCTGCCCTCCGGCGCCGCTCGACCGGTAGGTGTCGATCCGCAGGTCTTTGTCGGCGATCTCGATCTCGATGTCCTCGTCGATCTCGGGTGAAACGAAGACGGAGGCGAACGAGGTGTGGCGTCGCTTCGCCGCATCGTAGGGAGAGATGCGGACGAGCCGGTGAACGCCCATTTCGCTCTTCAGATATCCGTAGGCGTGGTCGCCGACGACGTGAAGAGTCGCGCTCTTGATCCCGGCTTCCTCACCCTCCTGCCGGTCGATCAGCTCCGCCTTCCAGCCGCTCTGTTCGGCGAATCGCGTGTACATCCGGAGCAGCATCTCGGCCCAGTCCTGCGACTCCGTGCCCCCCGCGCCGGGATGGATCATGACCCACGCGTTTTTCGCGTCCTCCGGCGCGCCCATCTTGACGGCGAGCTCGAGATCGTCGGCGAACTGCCGCGCGATGCGGAGAGCCTCGTGCGCATCGGTCTCGGCCGGCTCGCCTTCCCGAAGGAGCTCGGCGAACGTCGAAAGCTCCTCCGAGAGCTCGTCCAACCGGTCACGGGTTTCGACGGTCTTTTCGTGGCCGCGCACCCGCCGCAGGATTTCCTGGGCTTCCTCGGGGCGCGACCAGAAGTCGGCCGCAGAGGCTTTCTGCTTCAGCTCCTCGAGCGCGCTCCGCGCGGCGTCCCAATCAAAGGTAGCCCCGGAGCGCCATCAAGCGTTCCGAGGCGTCGGTGAGAGCGGAAATCAAGTCGTCGCGTTCGGTCATGTCATCGTCGCGGGGTCTGATCCCTCAGGGGTCAGATCCCGCCGCAGTCTTCGTGCGCGGCGCTCGCGCCACCAACGCACGAGCCCGAAGACTAGCACGGCGATCGCAACAGCATCACACAGCCCCGACAAGGCAAAGCCGTAGCGCGTCCACGCCGTGCGCGAGTTGATCAGCCGCGCCGTGCCACGGAGCGTGCCCTTCTCGTCGGCTCCGAGCTCGGAAAGGACCCGACCCTTCTCGTCGACGACACCCGAGATCCCTGTGATCGCCGCACGCAGCAGGAAGCGCTCGTTCTCGACGGCGCGCAGAACCGCTCCCGCGAAGTGCTGAGCTTGCGCTCCTCCCGCTCCGTACCACGAGTCGTTCGAGATCGTGACGAGCAGATTCGCCCCCGCGCGCACCTGCTTCCAGGAGAGAACCGGGTAGAGGATCTCGTAGCAAACCCCCGTCCCCACCGACCAGCCGTCGTTGCGAAGGACCGTCGGCTCGCGGGCGGCTGAGAACTCGCCGATCTCGGTCGAGACCTGCCGCACGAAGAAAAAGATCCGCGGGAGCGGCACGTACTCGCCGAACGGGACGAGGTGGACTTTCCGGTAGGGCTTGCCGATGCCTCGCGCCGTCAGGAGACGCGCCGCGTTGTAGTAGCGGTCGTCGGTCTCGATGTCGACGTCGTTGAAGAGCACCGCACAGCGACAGGACGCGACGAGCTCCGTCAGGTCGCGCCGCAGGATTCGGCTCGTCTCCCAGTAGACCGGAAAGGCGGATTCGGGAACGACGATCAGGCCCGGATGCTCCCGCGCGGCCGCGTGGGCCTGCTCGATCACCGCCACGTAGTTCGCAGCCCGGCGCTCCTCGAGAAGACGCGACTCCTGCGGGATGTTCGGCTGGAGCAGGGCAACCGACACGACTTTTCCGGAAACGGGCGGTGAGGTCAGGCGGATCTCACCGGTCACGCCGACCACGAGCGCCAGGACTGCCGCAACGACGATCGGACGCGGTCGGCGCTCCACGACCGAGGCCGCCAGAAGCGCCGACACCAGCACGACCACGAACCCGACTCCGTAGGCGCCCCAGAACGCGGCCGACTGAATCCAAATCGGGTGCCGGTAGAGCGCCTCCGCAGTCAGGTTCCACGGAAAGCCACCGTAGACGTTCGTGCGTGCGTGCTCCGACGCGAGCCAGAGAAGGGGGAAGATCCCGAGCCGCCACGGGGAGCGGGGCGGCGCGACCGCGACGACCGCCCAGCCGATCAGGGCCGGCCACTCCGCAAGAATCGCCGCGAGTATCGCGAGAGACAGGATCCCCATCGCGTTCGACTGGCTGCCGAATCGCGTGACGACGTAGACGATCCACGGGATCGAGACGAGCCAGTACGCCATGCCGAAGAGGAAACCGGAGAAGAGGCCGCGCCAGCGGCGCTCTTCGGTTGCGAGCGAGGCGATCCACGGCACGAGGGCGAGAGGCACGAGAAGCGGCAGCTCGTAGGGGGGAAAAGCGAGAGCGAACAGGATCCCCGAGACGACGCCCGCGACGTGCGAGCGCCACCGCGAGAGCTTCAAGGCCTACGTCCGCGCCGCGAGAAGCGCCTCTTCCGCGCGATACGAAGAG
>DASXTN010000079.1:0-5796 GCA_036505435.1 Thermoanaerobaculia bacterium
GTAGACGAGCCCGCGCGCCTGGTCGACGCCGGCGATCCTGTCCACGATCCACTCGCCTCGCGTAATGGGGTGAGGATCGCCTCCCGAGACGCGACCGACGGAGAGGTGCGCGTATCCGCTGCGCTCCGATTTCCAGACATACTGTCCGTCCCGCAGGAAGACGGGCGGATCGACGACGTTCACCCAGTACGGATCCTCCTCGACGAAGAGCGTCCGAGATGTCTTTTCGGACACCGCCAGGAGACGAACCTCCTGCCGGTTCTGCGCGCGGTTCAAAATGCGGTAGCAGACGGAGCGCGAGTCGGTCGTCCAGGAGAACCCCGGCACGACGTAAACGTCGCCCTCCGCCCGGACCGCCCCGAGCTCCTTTCCATCGATGCCGACGACATGGAACGAGGCGCGGGGATTCTTTCCGCCGGCCTTGGGATAGCGCTGCCAGTCGACGGCCGGTGGAACGGCGAGGAAATCCACGAGGGGAGCCGGCGTCACTGGCGAGTCGTCCAGTCGGACGTACGCGATCGAGCGGCCGTCGGGCGCCCACTCGTAGCCGCGCGCGTCGCGGTCCGCAAGCTCTTCCTCGTAGACCCAGTCGAGCTTCCCGTTGTAGACGAGCTCTCCCCCGTCGTGGGTCAACCGCGTCTCGCGTCGGCCGTCGAGCTCGATCGCGTAGAGGTCGTTCTTCCGAACGAACACGACGCGCTTTCCGTCCGGCGAGAAGGAGGGAAGCTCTTCCTTTTCCGGGCCGCGGGTGAGCCGCTCGAGCCGCTTGGCGCCGGTGTCGTAGAGCCAGAGGTCGTCGCCACCGGAGACCAGCAGATGACGACCGTCGGTCGACCACACGGATCCTTCGAGCGAAGCGTTGCGACGCTTCTCCGTCTTTTTCTCTTCCAGGGGCGGAGCTTTTTCGGGGGCCGGCTCGTCCGGAAGCGCGAGCCCGGAGGTCGAGACGACCATCGTCTTTCGGCCGCTCGCCGTCTCCTCGACCCAGAGCTCCGAGGGTGCCTCGTCTCCGGCGCCTTTGGGGACGACATACGAGAAGCGGTCTCCCCGACCGATCCACGTCACGCCGGTAACCGGCCGGCCCGCGATCGGCGGCTCTGCGGTCAAGTCCTCGATCGAGAGCTTCTTCTTGTCCGCGCCGCTGGCTGCCGAAACGAAGAAAACAGCCGCGACGGCCGTGAAAAGCCGAACCCGGGTTCTCACGTTTCGGCTGGTTACTCGAGTCGCTTGATGATGTGCCAGCCGTACGGACTCTTCACCGGGTCGTACGCCGCCATGCCGATCTGTCCCGGCCCGAGCGCGAAACCGACGTCTCCGAACGCGGGAACCATCCGGTCGCGCGAGAACTCGCCGGCCGCCGGAGCGACGCCGGAGTTCGAGAGCGCATAGATGCCGGGCGCCCGGTCGTCGGTGTACGTGCGAACGAGCTCGTCGAAATCCTCGCCTTTCCTGGCGCGATCGAGGATCTGGGCGGCGAGCGTGCGCGCCTCCTCTCGACTGCGGGTGACGTTCTTTCCGGGAACCTTCCCGGCAAAGGAGATCAGGACGTGCTGGAGTTTGATGTGGTCCGCCGGCGGGGCCGCCGGCGGGGAGGGTACGGCAGTGGGAGCGGTCTCGGCGACTACGGTCGGAGCGGGCGTCGCGGAAGGGGAGGTCTGGCAGGCGAGCATCGATAGAAGGAGTCCAAGGGCTGCGGCGACCGCCGCGACGGAGCGCTTCGTTCTCATCGTCACCTCCGCCGCGATTCTATTCGGGCGTGCACAATACGCCCCATGGTCTCCGTTCTTCTCTC
This sequence comes from Thermoanaerobaculia bacterium, assembly GCA_036505435.1. GTDB lineage: Bacteria > Acidobacteriota > Thermoanaerobaculia > UBA5066 > Gp7-AA6 > Gp7-AA6. The sequence continues at coordinate 1,793 of DASXTN010000079.1, forward strand.
CTTGGCGATCGCGAGCGGAGTGCTCGCGCCCGCACCAGCGCGTCCGGTTCGGCCGCCCCCCGCGGAGAACCCCGCTGCTCTCGGACTCGCTGTCAACCTGCCCGAGTCTGCCGCGCCCGCAGATCGCCAGAGAGCGCTCGATCAAGTTCGACGCGCCGGCGTGTCGGTCTTCGCGCTCGAAATCTCGTGGCCCGCGGCCGAACCGAGGCCCCGGCGCTACGACGTCGCCCGCGTGACACACGCGGCGCGCCTGCTGCGGCAGTCGGGTGCGGTTCTGCACCTCGATCTTCCGCTCGTCAGTGCACGCACGCGCCAGGTACCGTCCGATCTCGCGGCGATGGCCTTCGATGATCCGAAGCTCTCGCTACGGCTCGGCCGGCTCTTCGACGCGCTTGGACCGGCGTTGCTCGATTTCTCGACGCTGTCGCTCGGCAACGAGGCCGACTCTTACTTCGTGGACAAACCGGAAGAGCTCCTGGCTTATCGGCGTCTCTTCGAAGGCGCCGTCGAGTTCCTTCGAAAGCGAGCGCCACGCCTCCTCGTGGGCGTCGCGACCGCCGTCCCGATGGATAGCCGCGCGCCGCTCGTGGCCGCCGCGCTCCATCAGAAGAGTCCCGCGCTCTTCTATCTCTATGCGCCGTTCCTTCGGGATGCACCCTTCACCCATCGGGCGCCGGGAACTCTCGACCGCGACTGGAGCGCGATCCTCTCCGCCGCCGGGGGGCGTCCGGTTGCGTTTACGGAAGTGAGTTTCTCTTCCGCTCCCGAGAACGGCTCGAGTCCCGAGAAGCAGGCCGACTTCGTCCGTCGGATGCGCCGGTTTCTCGCGACGACGGAGCGCTCCCGGCTTCTCTTCGCCCGCTATGTGGCCTGGAGGGATCCCGTACCGGGATCCCTCCCCCTCACCCCCGGCCCTCTCTCCCAGAGGGAGAGGGGGCAACCTCCGGCGGTCGAGGGAAACCTTGCGACGCGCCGAACAGCCTTCTTCTCAAATCGGGGCCTCCAGAAATCCGACGGAACGCCGAAGCCCGCGTGGAAAGATTTCCAGGTTTCGAATGCGGAACCTTGAACCTTGAACTTTGAGCCTCGAACTGATTTCGTAGCTCCATGGTCCGTGCTCCGATCACGCTCGACCGGTTCATCCTGGAAGGGCAGCACGCGCACCCGGGAGCGACAGGCGAGCTGTCGCTCCTCCTGATGCGGTTAGGCGTCGCCGGCAAGCGCATCGCGCGGGAGCTCGCGGTCGCCGATCTCGCGCAGACGCATGGCTCTGCCGGGACCGAGAACGTCCAGGGGGAAGAGCAGAAAAAGTTGGACGTCCGCGCCAACGAAATCCTGATCGAGACGTTCGACTACGGCGGCCTGGTGAGCTTCGTTGCGTCGGAGGAGCTCGAGGAGCCGCACGTGTACCGGAGCAGCGCCGCGGATGCGCGGTACGTGGTGCTCTTCGACCCGATGGACGGCTCCTCGAACATCGACGTCAATGGCACTCTCGGAACGATTTTTTCGGTCCGTCGGCGGCACGACGGGACGGAGAACGATCTCTTGCGTCCCGGTACCGAGCAAGTCGCGGCCGGCTACATCCTCTTCGGTCCGGCAGTGCTCTTCGTGTACTCGAGCGGCGCCGGCGTGCAGGTCTTCTCCCTCGATCCATCGATCGGCGAGTTCGTACTGGTGAGGCGCAAGGTCCACATGCCGGAGCGTGGCCGCGCCTATGCGGTGAACGAAGGACGGTGGTCTGGCTGGTCGAACGCGGACCGCGCGTTCGTCGAATACCTGAAGGAGAACGATCCCGCGACCGGCCGTCCCTACTCGACCCGATACTCGGGTTCGATGGTCGGCGACGTCCACCGAATCCTTCTCGAAGGCGGCATCTATCTCTACCCGCCGGATGCATCCTCCGGAAAGGTTTCCGGAAAGATCCGGCTCTTATACGAATCCCATCCGCTGGCGTTCGTCATCGAGCAGGCGGGCGGCCGCGCTTCGACGGGAAAGAAACGAGTGCTCGATCTCGCGCCCCGGTCGCTTCACGAGCGGATCCCGGTCGCGATCGGCAGCGCACGCGAGGTCGAGCTGTATGAGCGTTTCGCGCGGGGCGAGGCAGGTCCGGAGTCCCAGGTATCAAGCCCCAGGTAACCCTGACTCGCTCGGCACGGAGCGTGCATTTTTCTCCTTGAAAGGAGGTTGTATGCCCGAAAAGAAAGACGGGATCGTTTCCGGCGGGCACACGTCCGTCGGACCGACCGGCGAGCGCGACGACAGCGGAATCGTCTCGGGCGGATCCAGCCAGCTCACGTCGAAGGACGAGAGCACCCTGCAGAGCTACACCGTCGTGAAAGGAGACTCGCTCTCGAAGATCGCGAAGCAGGTTTACGGGAAGGCGAGCCTGTGGCCGAAGATTTATGAAGCGAACCGGGACCACATCAAGGATCCTGACCTGATCTATCCGGGCCAGGTGCTTCGGCTCCCCGTTCTGTGAAGGAGGGAGAAATGAAGAAGCTGATGCTCCGGGTGATCGTGGCGGCGATCGTCGTCGCGGTCGGAACTCTCGCGTGCAAGAAAAAAACGGAGACCGCCGCCTACCCCGCAGCGGGGACCGAGGCGCCCGCCGCCGGCCAGCCCCCGGCGTCAGCGCCCGGCGGAGCGCATGTCGAGAGGATCACGATCGCCAAAGCCGTCAACGCCGATGACAGTCCCGGTCAGGCGGCGACGTCGTTCGGCAAGAACGACACGGTCTACGTCTCGATGTGGACTGCGAATGCACCGGTCGGAACCGAGATCACCGCGCGCTGGTACGGGCCGGACGGCCAGCAGGTCACGGAGGACAAGATCGTGACCGATCGCGCAGGCGACGGCTACACGAGCTTTCACGCCGCGAACACGAAGGGGTGGACGGCGGGCACCTATCGAGTCGAGATCCTCCTGAACGGTGCGCCGGCGGGGTCGACGACGTTCACGGTCTCGTAGTTCCTTCGCGTGTCATCCTGAGCCGCCAGAAGGCGGCGAAGGATCTCCTGCCCGTCGAGCCTGAGATTCCTCGCGCTTCGCGCTCGGAATGACCCGGCGGGAGGGCTACACGTTGAACTTGAAGAGAATCACGTCGCCGTCTGCGACGACGTAGTCCTTGCCTTCCTGGCGCAGGAGCCCGCGCTCCCGCGCACCGGCCATCGAGCCCGAGGCGACGAGGTCGTCGTAGGAGACCGTCTCCGCCTTGATGAAGCCGCGTTCGAAGTCCGTGTGGATCGTACCCGCGGCGACCGGCGCGGTGTCCCCCTCGTGAAACGTCCAGGCGCGGACCTCCTTTTCGCTCGTCGTGAAGAAAGTTCGAAGACCCAAAAGGTGGTAGACGGCGCGGATCAGCGTGCCGACGCCCGATTCCGCGACCCCGAGGCCCTCGAGGTACTCGGTGGCTTCGCTTTCGGGGAGCTCGGCGAGTTGCGCCTCGATCTCCGCGGAAACGACCACGGCTTCCGTTCCGACATGGGTCTCGGCGTACCGGCGGATGTCGGCGACGCGCGGAAGGGAACCGGCACGGGCGAGGTCCCCCTCCGCGACGTTCGCCGCGAAGATCATCCGCTTCGACGTCAGCAGGAAAAGCCGCCGGGCGATCTCCTTCTCCTCGGGTGAGAGCGAAAGCGTCAGCGCACGCTTGCCCGCGTCCAGGTGCTTCTCGAGCTTCTCGGCCACCGACAGGAGCGCTCGTGCCTCGCGCTCGCCGCTGCGGGCGGACTTCTCCGCCTTCTCTCTCGATCGAACCACGGTTTCCATGTCGGCGAGCACGAGCTCCGTTTTGATCGTCTCGATGTCTCCAACCGGGTCGAGCTCACCGGCGACGTGAACGACGTCACGGCTGTCGAAGCAGCGCACGACTTCCACGATCGCGTCGACTTCACGGATGTGCTGGAGAAACTTGTTCCCGAGACCTTCTCCGCGCGATGCCCCCCGGACGAGCCCGGCGATGTCGACGAATTCGATCGCCGCCGGAACGATTCTCGAGGTTCGGG
>DASXTN010000080.1:0-1523 GCA_036505435.1 Thermoanaerobaculia bacterium
CCGCTTCCCTCACGGCGCAGCGACATCGTCGAGGTCGTCCAGAAGGTCTCCCCCGCGGTCGTCAACATCGCGGCGGAGCAGATCGTCCGCCGGCGGCCATCGCTCTTCGACGAGTTCTTCTTCGGCGTCGGGCCGCGGCGCGCGCAGTCGCTCGGCTCCGGCGTCATCATCGACTCGAAGGGCATCATTCTGACGAACGACCACGTGATCTCCGGAGCCTCCCGGATCCTCGCAACCACGAAGAGCGGCCAGGAGCTCGAATGCGACGTGATCGGCTCGGACGCGGACAATGACCTCGCCGTCCTCCGTGTGCGAAGCTCTCGCGGGACCTTGCCCACGCTCCATCTCGGAACGTCTTCGGACCTGCTGATCGGCGAGACGATCGTTGCGATCGGTAATCCGTTCGGCCTCTCGAACACCGTCACCGCGGGCGTGGTGTCTGCGCTCGGTCGGAGCGTTCCGGGTGAGAACCAGAGGCTCTACACGGACTTCATCCAGATCGACGCGCCGATCAACCCCGGCAACTCCGGAGGTCCGGTCGTCAACATCCAGGGGGACATGATCGGCGTTGCGACCGCGATCGTCGGCGGCGCCCAGGGAATCGGCTTCGCGATCCCCGTCGATCGGGCGAAGCGGATCATCGAGGACCTCGTCCGGTTCGGCGAGGTTCGCGCGGTCTGGATCGGCCTGCGCGGCCAAACTCTCACCTCGGGCAGCGACGAGCTCGCGCGACCGGGAGGTTTCCGGGTACGATCGGTATCTCCCGGTTCTCCCGCAGCCCGCGCCGGCATCCGAGCGGGCGATCTCGTCGTATCCCTCGACGGAACGCCGATCGATTCTCGGGAAGCTTTCGAGACGGCTCTTTCGACCCGGGGTCCCGGACGACCGATGCGGCTCGTCGTCCGCAACTCGGGAGGGGAACGCGCGGTGACCGTGCAGGGTCAGGCGCCGCCGAAGAACCTGGGTGTGCAGATCCTGCGCGACGAGCTCGGGATCAGCGTCTCGCCTGCCCGTGGCGCGCTCCGTTTGGGCGTCGTCGACCGCAATGGTCAGGCCGCCGAGCGCGGAATCGAATCGGGAGATCTGCTCCTCGGCTTGAATGGAACGCGCGTCACGACAGTCGACGACGTGAACCGGATCGTCCAACGCGACTACAACCGCACGACGCTTTTGATGGAGGTCGGCCGCGGCCGCTTCGCCTATACGCTGACGTTTCCGCTGGACTAGGGGATAGGGTCAGGTCTCCACTTGCCACATCCGGCTTAACGCCGCAGGCGCATCTCCGAAACGACGATCCCCGCCAACACCAATGCGCCGCCCCACGCCCCCGTCGAGCCCAGGCGCTCGCCGAGCAGCCACGCAGCGAGGATCGCGGCCCACACCGGCTCCAAAGCGAAGATGATCGCCGCGTGGGTTGCGGACATATGCCGCTGGGCCCACGTCTGCGTCAGAAACGTCCCGACCGTCCCGATCGTGCCGAGGTAGAGGACCGCTTGCAGAAAGGTTCCCTCCCAGACGATCGG
>DASXTN010000081.1:0-2380 GCA_036505435.1 Thermoanaerobaculia bacterium
CCCGCCGTCCGAGGCGAGCCTTCCGGAGATCCGAGCCGCAGGGCGTCGCGGGGCTGGGGCCCCGCCGTCCGAGGCGAGCCTTCCGGAGATCCGAGCCGCAGGGCGTCGCGGGGCTGGGGCCCCGCCGTCCGAGGCGAGCAATCCGGAGGATCTGCGGACGGGACTCGGGGGGAGAACGAAGCCCAGCCGGCCGGAAGCCGCCGCGCCGCCACCCGCCCGATCTCGCGAGTGTCGCTCGGTGAAACTGAGGCACTACCCGGCGATGCATCACGGTCACCCCGGCCGGCGTCTCGGTACCATGATGGCTTTCCTTGTGATATCGCTGATTCCAATCCCGGGCTCGGCAGGCTCGCCATCATCGCCGGAGGAAGAGGCAAGACTCGGGAGTGAGTGGGAGGCGGTTCGCGAGAATCAGGAGCGAACGATCAGGGACAATGAAAGCCGGATTGCCGAGATCTACGCGAAGGAGCGCGGGGCGTCGGCCGACCAGGAACAACGTGCGGAAAGGATCACTCAGAATAGGCTCGCCGGAGTCAAGGCATCCCTGCGGGCCGGCGGCGAGGGCAGCCGGTTGGCGCACACGGCTGAGAAGGCGGGCAGTGACGCGAGGGCGTTGGTCGAGATGTACAAGGCACAGGACGCGTATCTTGCCATCGTCGCCGGTGAGTGGGGGGAGGGTGCGGAACGAAAGACGCTCCAGGCCGCCAACACGGCGCTGCAGAAGAACATCGAACTCATCCATTCGTCCTTGGCCAGAGTGACCGAAGCGGCCGGGGCGGCGTCGACGCGCGTGCGGCAGTCTGGTGTGCTCGAGAAGGCAGCTCGGAGCGAGGCTGCCGCGCGAGAGGCTGAAGAGCGGCTCAGCGCGAGGTGGGAGCGCGAGCGAGCCGCACGAGAGCGGGAACGCGAACAACGAGAGCGTGAAGCAGGTGAGCGCGCGCGGGACCGGCGATTGTGATCATTGCGATCGTATCCATTCAGAGACGTTGACCGCCTCTCGAGCATGCGCGTAAGCTTCATCCCATGACGCCAGCGGAACGGCCCATCCTGCATCGCTGGACCCGTCGCGAGTACGAGCGGTTGATCGACCACGGCTTCCTCGACGAGGACGACCCGATCGAGCTGCTCGATGGGTTGTTGCTCGTGAAGGAACCGCAGCACAGCCCGCACCGGACGGCGGTGCTTCTCGTGGCGAAGGCGGTGGAGCGGGCGTTCGGAGAGGGTTGGTTCGTTCAGACACAAAGTCCGATCATCCTCGACGACCGGTCCGAGCCGGAGCCGGACGTCTGCGTCGTCCGTGGCTCGCCGCGTGAGTACGTCGAGGCGCATCCGACGCGCCCGGCGCTCATCGTCGAGGTCGCGCAGGCGGGCTTGCGCATCGCCCGAGGACGGAAGGCCGCGGCATATGCACGCGCGCGGATCGCGGACTACTGGATCGTAAACCTCATCGATCGCGTGCTCGAAGTTCATCGCGAGCCGGCGAGACCGGGCCCGGCGCGGCGGCACTGGGGCTACGTAGCGATCGAGACGCTCGGCGCCGACGCCACGGTCACGCCACTCGCCGCGCCGTCCGCGGGCATCCGCGTCGCCGATCTCCTCCCGTAGGCTAGCTTCCCTCTCGTGCGTATGAACTGGCTAACCTCAGCCCCTTGTCGACGGGACCATGGGCCGTCAGGGCGGCGAGGAGCTCGTCGAGCCTCACGTAGCCGTCCGTCATGCCGGCTTCCATGCGACCGGATGCAAGGTGTCCGTCGCGACCCTCAACGGTCTTGTGAAGAGTCGTGGTCGTGATCGTCGTCTTTCCGTCGCTCTCCTCGGACTGTCGGGTGACCCAGGGGTCGGTCAGCCCGAATGGGGGGTCCGTCATGAGTGAGAGCACGTGCGGGGACGGTGCGTCGCTCGCGATCACCGACTTGCCCTGCGCGTTGTGGCCGGTGACGATGCGCCGGATCTTCCTGAGCATGCGGGCCTCCGCGGTCGGAATTCGTCCGCCGCGAGTCTACCCGATTCTCGCGCGATCCCGAGCGGAACTTTGCCGGAGTCGAAGACCTTCAGGGCGCGATGCGCCGGCCGGCGGGGAACCTGATGCGCGCCGCGCACAGGCCGGGCTTCGCTGGGTCGCCGAAAACACTTCCTGCTTGCGTCCCCGCGTCTTCTCTGCTTTCCTCATCCGTGGTGGCTCCGTGGGGTTCCGGAAGATCGTCGCGCGCGCGACGCGGGAGTCGTCTGAGCAGCCGGAGGAATGCCATGCACGATCTCTTGCTCAAGGGTGGGACCGTGGTGGATCCGTCCACGGGACTCGACGGGATCTTCGACATCGCCGTGGAGAGCGGCGCGATCGCGCGCATCGCCCCCGACATCCCCGGCGCCGAGGCGACGC
>DASXTN010000082.1:0-2836 GCA_036505435.1 Thermoanaerobaculia bacterium
CTACGTGGACTCGCAGTGCATCGACTGCGACGTGTGCCGGGTGACCGCGCCGGCAAACTTTCAGCGGGAGGAGGAGAAGGGCTACTCCTACGTGTTCCGGCAGCCGTCGTCTTCAGAGGAAGAGGCGCAGTGTCGGGAAGCGATGGATTCCTGCCCGGTCGAGGCGATCGGGGACGACGGAGCCTAACGCCCGCTCACCGCCAGAACGCTCCGAAAGTACTCGATCGTCCTTACAAGCCCTTCTTCCAGCTCGACCTTCGGGTCCCACCCGAGCTTAGTTCGCGCCTTCGTGATGTCCGGTTGACGAACCTTCGGGTCGTCGACCGGCAGCGGACGGAACACGATCTCGCTCGAGGTCCCGGTCAGCCGCTGGACCATGCGTGCGAACTCGAGGACCGAGAGCTCCGTGGGGTTGCCGATGTTCACGGGCTCGATTTCGTCGGACAGGAGCAACCGATATACCCCGTCGATCAAGTCCGACACATAGCAGAATGACCGAGTCTGAGAGCCGTCTCCGAAGACGGTCATCGGCTCTCCGGCGAGCGCCTGGGCGATCAGCGCCGGAACGACTCGCCCGTCGCGAGCGCGCATGCGTTCTCCGTAGGTGTTGAAGATCCGGACGATCCGCGTGGGGACACCATGCGCGCGCTGGTAGGCCATCGTGATCGCTTCCGCGAAGCGTTTCGCTTCGTCGTAGACGCCTCGGGGGCCGATCGGGTTGACGTTTCCCCAGTAGGTTTCGGGTTGCGGGTGTACGAGCGGGTCTCCGTACACTTCCGACGTGGAGGCCAGGAGGAAGCGGGCGCCTTTCGCGAGCGCAAGGCCGAGGGCGTTGTGCGTGCCGAGCGAGCCGACCTTGAGGGTCTGGATCGGAAGCTCCAGGTAGTCGATCGGAGAAGCGGGTGAGGCGAAGTGGAGCACCGCATCGATCTGGCCTTCGACCGAGATGAATTTTGTGACGTTGTGCTCGATGAAGTGAAACCGTCTGTCGATCTCGAGATGAGCCAGGTTGCGCGCGCTGCCGGTGGAGAAGTTGTCCATCCCGATCACTTCATAGCCTTCCGCCAACAACCGGTCGCAGAGGTGGCTGCCGAGAAACCCGGCGGCGCCGGTGACGAGCATCCTCATCGGCGCTCCAAGGGGCCGGAACACGGGACTCTGATCACTGTCTTCCTACGCCCGTATAGGACCATCCTGCGGCTCGAAGCTCCCGCGGCTCGTAGACGTTCCGAAGGTCCACGACAATCTTCGACTTCATCACGCGCCCCAGCCTGTCGAAGTCGAGCGCGCGGAATTCGTTCCACTCGGTCGCGAGGACGAGGACGTGGGCGCCCATGGCGCAGTCGTACACGTCGCTCGCATAGTACAGATCCGGGAAGAGAGTCCGCGCGTTCTCCATCGCGGCGGGGTCGAACGCGCGCACGGACACTCCGGCCGCGAGGAGGTCCGAGATCACCGAGAGGGCGGGCGACTCCCGGATGTCGTCGGTTCCCGGTTTGAATGAAAGCCCGAGGACCGCAGCCGTGCGGTCCCCGAGCGGCCCGGCCGCGGCGGAGATCTTCTCGATCATCCGCGCCTTCGTCTCCGAGTTGGCGCACACCGCCGCCTCGATGATTCGAAAGCGCTGTCCGTGCTGGCGTGCGAGATCGATCGCAGCCGCCGTGTCCTTGGGGAAGCACGACCCGCCGAACCCCGGTCCGGCGAGCAGGAACTGAGAACCGATGCGCCGATCGAGCCCCATCCCGCGCGCTACGTCGTGGACGTCCGCGCCCATGACCTCGCAGAGATGGGCGATCTCGTTGATGAAGGAGATCTTCACCGCGAGGAAACCGTTCGATGCGTACTTGATGAGCTCCGCCGATGCCACGTCGGTGATGACGAACGGAGTCTCGGCGAGGAAGAGCGGGCTGTAAATCTCTTTCATCACCTCGATCGCGCGCGCGTCGGATGCGCCGATCACGATCCGATCGGGCCGGAGGAAATCGGAAATCGCCGACCCCTCGCGCAGGAACTCGGGATTCGAGACGACCGAAAAGTCCTGCTCTCCGTTACCGGACCGCAGGATCTGCTCGATCATTCGCCCCGTGCCGGTCGGGACCGTCGACTTGGTCACGACGACCTTGTAGGTGTTCATGTACTGCGCGATCGCCTCCGCGACCTGCCGCACGAACGTCAGATCGGGAGAGCCGTCGGGGTTGGGCGGGGTTCCGACCGCGATGAAGATCGCGAGGGCGCCTTCGATGGCGGCTTTGAGATCCGTCGTGAAGTGCAGCCGGCCGGCCCGCTCGTTTTTCGCGACGATCTCCTCGAGACCCGGTTCGTAGATCGGAATCCGCCCCGCCTGCAGCGACGCGATCTTGGCTTCGTCCTTGTCCACGCAGGCCACGTTCATCCCGAAGTCCGCCAGACAGGCCCCGGTCACGAGACCGACGTAGCCCGTCCCCACGACGCAGATGTTCATTCGAGCCGTCCGTCCTTTCGTGCGTGCAGCGCCGGCCGGTCGATCAACGCGCTTCCGTGGCTCTTTCGAAACCATTCCACGGTGCGGTGCAGGCCATCCGGCAGTGACACACGCGCCCGAAAACCAAGGAGCCGCCCGGCCTTTTCTACCGAAGCATACGTGACCGGCACGTCGCCGGGCTGCGGGGGCTGCCGATCGAGCCGCGCCTTCCGGCCGGTCGCCTTCTCGACCTCGGCGACCAGCTCCGAGAGAGTCACGGGACTGGCGCCTCCGAGATTCACGATCTCGAACCCGCCGCGCGGCGGCCCCTGCGCGAGCGCCGACTCCACGCCGTCGGTGATGTCGTCGATGTAGGTGTAGTCGCGCCGGGAGCTG
>DASXTN010000083.1:0-3895 GCA_036505435.1 Thermoanaerobaculia bacterium
CGACGTACAGGCGATGAGCGTCGATCTGGCCTCGGTGACCGCGCACAAGCTGTATGGCCCGAAGGGGGTGGGCGCCCTCTACGTACGCGCCCGAAAACCGCGCGTGCGCCTGGAGCCGATCCTGTACGGCGGCGGCCACGAGCGGGGTCTGCGGTCGGGGACCCTGAACGTCCCGGGGATCGTCGGGTTCGGAAAAGCGGTCGAGATCTCGATCGCGGAGCGTCGAGAGGAAGCCCGGCGTCTCCGTCTCCTGCGCCAGCGGCTTTACGACGGAATCGTCCGTGAGCTTCCGGACGTGTCCGTCAACGGCCCACCGCTGCCGCAATTGGAGCCGGAAGGGTCGCTCGCGCCCGGCGTCCGGGAATGGCGGCTGCCGGGGAACCTTAACCTTTCCTTCGCCGGCGTCGAAGGGGAGGCCCTGCTCATGGGTCTGAAGGACGTCGCGGTCTCGTCGGGATCGGCGTGCACCTCGGCGTCCCTCCGCCCCTCGCACGTGTTGAAAGCGCTCGGGGTTCCCGACGAGCTCGCCCATGCGTCGATCCGATTCGGGCTCGGCCGCACGAACACGCAGGAGGAGGTGGACTTCACGATCGTCGCGGTCGCGACCACGGTGCGTCGCTTGCGCGAGCTTTCGCCGGTGTACGCTGCGGGGAGGGTCTGATCCCCGCAGGGGTCAGACCCACACGGCTCCGGGTTTGCAGGGAATCACGGAAATGGCGGAAACGACGCTTTCGGGCATCGCCGCGTGCGCCGACTGCGGCGCTGCGCGTCTCTCGCCGGTCGTCTGCCAGGAGTGCGGGGCGATCCTCGACGTCCCGCAGGACGTGTTCGCGCTCTTCGGCCTCACTCAGTCGTGGGCGGTCGACCCGAGCGTGCTCGAGGTGAGATACGGCGCCCTCTCGCGCGTCTTTCGAGAAAAGTCGGCGGCTCGGGAGGAGCTTCGCGCCAGGGCGTCGGAGGCCATCGCGGCGCTGGAAGCGGGCAGAAGGGTCCTGCTCGATCCACTCGAACGGGCACGCTACCTCTTGACGGCGTATGGCGGAGCCGAGCGGGAGCGACCGATCCGCAAGCGCGAGTTCCAGAGCGAGGTCATGGAGATCGATACCGCCGTGGCAAAAGCGCGGCTCGAGGGGGACCCGGCTCGGCTCGCCGCGGTCGTTCGCGAGGCCGAAGAGAAGCTCGCCTCGGCGATCGTCGCGGCCGGCCAGAGCTTCACGCGGCTCGAGCGTTCGCTCGTGGAAGAAGTCAACGCCGCGGCCGATGCGCTCGCCGAAGCGCGGTTCTGGCGCCGCAAGGTCGACGAGCTCCGAGCCACACTCGGACCGTAGTCTCCGTTCGGCATGCCGGAGGCAGCCAGGTCGAATCTCCTCGTCGAAGTCGCGCGTCGCGTCGCGGACTACCGCGCCCTCGTCGAGCGTCTTTCCCGTGGCGAGCGCGGTGCAACGGTCGCCGGCGCGGCGGGCGCGCTGCCCGGTGTCTTGTTGGCGGCGCTCCGCAACGACCTCGGTCGCCCGGTCGCGGTCGTCGTCCACGACGAGGAAGAGGCCGAGCGGCTCCGCACGGATCTCTCGGCCGCCGGTCTCGAGCGCGTCTTCCACGCCCCCGCGCCGGGACTGACCCCCTATCAGCGCATTCCTCCCTCGCTCAAAGCGCGCCGGGACGAGTTCGCCCTCCTCTCCGCTCTCTCGCGCGCAGGCGGCGTGGATGCGATCGTGCTGCAGGCGCGGTCGCTCTTCACCCGGCTTCCGGAGGTGGAACGACTGCGGTCGCTGACCGTTGCTCTCGAGGAGGGGCAGGAGTTTTCGCTCGCGCGGCTCATCGCGCACCTGACCCGCGTCGGCTACCGGCGCGCGGACCTGGTGGTCGAGACCGGGGACCTCGCCGTCCGCGGCGGCCTGTTCGACGTCTTTCCGCCGGATCGGGACCTACCCGTTCGCGTCGAGCTCGACGGCGATCGGATTGCTTCGCTGCGCGTCTTCGATCCCGACACGCAACGATCCCGCGAACGGCTCACTTCCGCGACGATTGCACCGTTCGCCGCCGCGGAGGACGCCCTCGAGCCGCGCGCGCTCATGGAGCAGCGCATCGGACGGCCGCCTTCGGAGGCCGAGCGCATCGTGTTCGCCCCGGCGGTCGAGGCGATGCCGGCGGGCTGGCTCGACCACACCGGCGACGCGATTCTCGTCGTCGTCGAGCCGTCGTCGGTCGGGGAGGAAATCGAGCAGTTCGCGGAGCGGGTCGCGGCGGATCGCGATCCGGACCGCGACTTCTTCGCTCCCGAGGAGCTGCTTCATCCCGTCGAACGGATCCGCCAGGCAATCGCGTCCGCGACCTTGTTCTTCGATCGCGTCGGGCTGTCCGCCCGCGGCGCGGTCCTGCGGCTGCCCGCCGAGCCGATCGCGGCGCACGGCGGGCGAACCCGCGAGGCCGCGGCGGAGCTCTCCCGCGCGATCGGGGCGGGAGAGGAAATCTACGTTGCGGTGCGGCCGACCGGAGGCGTCGAGAAGTTGCGCCGCTTCGCGCTCGAGTATTCGCTCCACGTCTCTTCGGACCGCCGGTCGGGAGCGCTCGTCTACATCCCCACGGAGATTTCCGCCGGCTTCCGGCTGCGCGAGCCGCCGGCGGCGGTCTACTCCGAGAGCGAGATCTTCGGCGAGGAGAAGCGTTCTGCGCTCGCGCGCGGGCGGCCGTCGGAGGCGTTCCTCTCCGACCTCCGCGATTTGAAGCTCGGCGATGCCGTCGTGCACCGCGATTACGGCATCGGGCTCTTCCAGGGGCTCACGCGCGTTCCTGTCGAAGGAGAAGAGAAGGAGTTCATGGAGATCGGGTATGCCGAGGAAAAGAGGCTGCTCCTCCCCGTCGAGCGGCTCGATCTCGTGCAGAAGTACTCGGGAGTCGAAGGCGTGCAGCCGGCGCTCGACAAGCTCGGAAGCGCGGGATGGGCGCGGCGCAAGGCGTCGGTCAAGAAAGCGATGAAGGACATGACCGACCAGCTGCTCAAGCTGTACGCGCGCCGCACCCTCGCGGAGGGCTTCGCGTTCTCACGGGACTCCCCCTGGCAGAAGGAGTTCGAGGACGCGTTCGAGTACGAGGAAACTCCCGACCAGGCGCAAGCGATTTCCGACGTCAAGCGCGACATGCAGCAAGGCCGTCCCATGGACCGTCTCTTGTGCGGCGACGTCGGCTACGGGAAGACCGAGGTCGCGATGCGCGCTGCCTTCAAGGCCGTGCTCGACGGCAAGCAGGTCGCGGTGCTCGCCCCGACGACCATCCTCGCTGACCAGCACTACCGCACATTCCAGCGTAGGTTCGCGGCGTTCCCGGTGACGATCGAGCTCCTTTCTCGCTTCCGGTCCCGCGCCGAGCAGAAGGCGATCGTCGAGAAAGTTGCCGCCGGTTCGGTCGACATCCTGATCGCCACCCACCGCATGCTCGGCAAGGACATCGCGTTCCGCGACTTGGGCCTCTTGATCGTCGACGAGGAACAGAGGTTCGGGGTCGCTCAGAAAGAGAAGCTGAAAGAGTGGAAGGCGTCGATCGATGTTCTTTCGATGTCCGCGACGCCGATTCCACGCTCGCTCCACCTCGGTCTCTCGGGGCTGCGAGACCTCTCGATCATCGAGACGCCGCCGCGCGACCGTCTCGCGATCGAGACGCAAGTCGTTCCCGCGAGGCCGGAGGTCGTCCGGGAGGCGATCGAAGCAGAAATCGAGCGCGGAGGGCAGGTCTTTTTCGTCCACAACCGCGTGGAGTCGATCGGGCGCGTCCGGCAGGAGCTCCAAGAGCTGCTTCCTTCGGCGCGGATCACCGTCGCGCACGGAGCGATGCGCGAGACCGAGCTCGAGCGCGCGATGATGCGGTTCTACTCGCGCGAAGCCGACGTGCTCCTCGCGAC
>DASXTN010000084.1:0-4720 GCA_036505435.1 Thermoanaerobaculia bacterium
CAGTGAACGTCCTCCGCGCGCACCTCCGCCTCTGCTCCCGCCGCCGACCAGGTGACCACCGGAGGCGCGATGCCGTGCGCCAGCCGCCGTCCGAACGGATCGGCGACGTTCAGGACGGCGGCGGCGCCCGGCTTTCGTAGATCGAACAGCTTCTTCTTCGCTTCGAAGTAGTTTTCGAGATCACGATGAAAATCGAGATGATCGCGGGTCAGATTGGTGAAGACGGCGACGTCGAAGCGGCACCCCTCGACGCGGTCGAGGGCGAGAGCGTGCGAGGAGACTTCCAGGGCCGCCGCTCGAACGCCGGACTCGACCATCTCGGCGAGAAGCTTCTGGAGGAGCGGGGCTTCCGGAGTCGTCTGAGTCGACGGCAGCTCGCGCCGCCCGGTCCGGTACGCGACCGTCCCCACGTAGCCGGCGCGGCCGTAGCGGCGCGCGAGAACCGCTTCGAGGAGCATCGCGGTGGTCGTCTTGCCGTTCGTGCCGGTCACCCCGGCGAGAACGAGCTGCTCGGCCGGATCCCCCGCGAGCCGGGCCGCGACGCGAGCGAGCGCTCGCCGCGGTGCGGCGACCCGAACCCATGGGAGAGGGAAGCCCTGCGGCGCCGGCCGGTCGGACACGACGGCTACGGCCCCTCGCGCGGCGGCCTCTTCGGCGTGCGACAGGCCGTCCGCCCTTTCGCCTCGAATCGCCACGAAGAGCTCGCCCGGACGGACCGTTCTGGAATCTTGTGAGACCCCGGTGACCTGCAGATCGTGAGCGGCCGGCGGGAAGCTCGAGCCCGGCACGTGAGACAGGAGCTCCACGAGGGTCACGGAGCCGGCAGCGGCGAGGGGAGCTCCTCCGCCCGGCGCTCGGGACTCGAAGCCGGCGCCGCGGCAGGTTCGGCAAGACGAAGCGTACAGGCCGTACCGGGACGCAGCGGGGCGCCCGGCGGGGGATCTTGTTCGGAGACGAAGCCCGATCCGACCATCCGAGGGACGAGCCCATGCCGCGAAAAGAGAGCGAGAGCCTGTCTCGCAGAGAGCCCGATCGCCGACGGCACGCCGTCGGAAACGGCGACCGGCGGTTCGGGCACCTCGGGCTCCGATGCCGCCGGTTCTCCGGCCGTCCGCACCGAGGCGGGAACGACTCCTTCGGGGTAGCGAATCTTCTCGGTCAAGGTCGACGCGAGGACCGTCTCGGGCAGCCGCTGATCTTCCGGCGCGATGCGGAGGATGCCGAGCGCCTGCGAGACGATGCGTGCGAACACCGGGGCGGCGATGTCGCCGCCGTAGTACTTTCCGCCCTTCGGCTCCTCGATCAGAACGAGCCCGACCAGCTTCGGGTCATCGCTCGGCGCGAAGCCGACGAATGAGGACACGTAGCGTCCCGGCTGGTATCCGCCGAGACCCGCCTTCTGCGCCGTCCCGGTCTTGCCGGCGACCACGAAGCCCGGGATCGTCGCCTTCTTGCCGGTGCCGTGCTCGACCACGCCGACCAGGAGATCGCGCACGGTGCGGGCAGTGGCTTCCGACAACACCCGCTCGGGTGGGGGCGCCGCCAGGTCCTCGACCTTCCCGCCGGGATGCACGATCCGCCGGACGAGCCGCGGGCGTACCAGTCGGCCGCCGTTTGCAATCGCGGCGGCGACGCGCGCGAGCTGAAGGGGGGTCAGCGAGACCTCCTGGCCCATCGAGATCATCGCGTTCGAGAGAGCCGACCACCGATCCGGACACCGGAAGATGCCGGCGTTCTCGCCCGGAAGATCGATGCCGGTCGATCGGCCGACGCCGAGCGCCGTTGCGCCCCGCCACAGCCGATCGGGTCCCAGACGCAGGCCGACGCGAATGATCCCGACGTTCGAGGAATGCTCGAAGACTCCGGCGAGCGTCAGCGCGCCGAACTGTTTGCGGTCGTGCTCGGAGATGATCGTGTTGCCGACTCGGATCGTGCCGTCGCCGGTGTCGATCGTCTCGTCCAGTTTGACGACCGAGTTCTCGAGAGCGAGGGCACCCGTCACGATCTTGAACGTCGAGCCGGGCTCGTGCGCGTCGGCGATCGCGCGGTTGCGCCGGGCTTCCCCTGAAAAACGGCTGTACTCGTTGGGATCGAACCCTGGCGCCGTCGCCATCGCGAGAATCGAACCATCCGACGGATCGAGCAGGATCGCGACGCCCGAGCGCGCCTGGGCCTCGGCGACGGCCGTCGAGAGCGCCTGCTCCGTCGCGAACTGGATTCCCGAGTCGAGTGAGACGACGAGCGACGCGCCTTCCTGCGGTGGTCTTTCGTGGGACCTCTCGGCCTCTCCGTAAGTCGAACGGCGCGCGTCGGTCAGCGCGATTACCTCGCCGGGCTTGCCGCGAATCGTCGCGTCGTAAGAGTGTTCGAGGCCACCGAGCCCCTTGTCGTCCAACCCGACGTAGCCGAGGACCGCTCCCGCGAGGCTGCCCTTCGGGTAAAACCTCTTCGTCTCGCCGACGAGGTGAACACCGGGGATCTTCGCAGCGCGCACGGCCGCCGCGGTCGAGCGGTCGACCTTTCGCGCGACCCAGACGAAACCCCGCCTCTGGGTCAGGCGCGCGAGAAGCGCGCCCTCGGGAACGCCGAGGTGACGAGCGAGGATGCGCGCCGCCCTGGTCGGCTCCTTCACGTCGTCAGGGATCGCGTAGACCGAGGAGACGTCGACGGAGACCGCGAGCGGGCGGCCTACGCGGTCGAAGATCGAGCCCCGTAGCGGCGAAACCTCGATGCGACGCTCCTGCTGCCGCTGCGCACGCGCGCGGTAGCGGTTTCCCTGCGCGAGCTGGAGCTCCGCGAGACGCGCGACGACGACGGAAGCCCAGAGCGACAGGACGACCGCGAGAAAGCGAACGCGGGCGAGCCGCACGAAGTTCACCGAAGCTCTCCTTGCCGCGGCTCGACGTACTGGACCTGCCCCGGCCGCGGGGGCGCCAGGCCTTTGCGCGCCGCAACCGCCTGCACGCGCTCGGGGGAAGACGCGCGGGCGAGTTCCGCGCGGAGGCGGCGATTCTCTTCGGTCAGTTCGGTGAACTTCCGATCGAGCGCACCGCGCGCGTAGCCGACCCGCACCGTTTCGACGTGCAGGGCCGCCCAGCCGAGAAGCGCGAACGCAATCGGGAGGCCCGCGAGCAGAAAGGTCGCGAGTTCGCGGCCGCGACGGCGGTCCCGCTCGCGCGTCAGATGGAGATTCTCGACGCGCTTCGACTGGATGTAGGTGGTGGAGCTCACACTCTGGCTCTTTCCGGCGCGATCTTCTCGGCCGCGCGCAGACGCGCGCTCCTCGATCGCGGGTTGCGACGGACTTCGGGCTCGGTCGGCCGAAGCGGACGACGGGTCAGGACGATGAGCGCGCGGCGCGCGCCACAAACGCAGACGGGGAGCCTGGGCGGGCAAAGGCAAACCCCCGACTCGCGCCGGAACGTCTCCTTCACCATTCGGTCCTCGAGGGAGTGGTAGGAGATGACCGCGAGCCTTCCGCCCGCGTTCAGCTTCTCGACCGCCGCCGTGAGAAATCGCGAAAGCGCCTGGAGCTCCTCGTTGACTTCGATGCGCAGCGCCTGGAAGACTCGAGTGGCCGGGTCGATCTTTTCCCGGTCCCCCTTGGTTCGGGCCACGATGCGGGCGAGCTGCCGGGTACTCGTGATCGGCAACCGGGCTCGCTCCTCCAGGATTGCGCGCGCGATTTTGTTCGCCATCCGTTCCTCCCCGTATTTGAAAAAGATTTGACTCAGCTCTTCGATCGAAGCAGTCGCCAGCACGTCGGCGGCGCTCCGACCCGAGCGGGACATACGCATGTCGAGCGGTCCCTCCCGGCGGAAGGAAAAACCGCGCGAAGGTTCTTCGAGCTGCATCGAGGAAACGCCGAGGTCCGCGAG
This sequence comes from Thermoanaerobaculia bacterium, assembly GCA_036505435.1. Lineage (GTDB taxonomy): Bacteria > Acidobacteriota > Thermoanaerobaculia > UBA5066 > Gp7-AA6 > Gp7-AA6. Next base: position 3,879 of record DASXTN010000084.1, read on the forward strand.
GATCCCGTCCGGCGCGGGATAACCTTCGACCAGCGACTCGAGCTCGCCGAAGTTCGATTCGACCAGCCGGACGCGGCCGCCGAAGCCCGCGAGCCGTTGTCGCGCGAGAGCGAGTGCCTCCGGGTCGCGATCGAGGCCGAGCAGACGGATCTCGCGTCCCGCTTCGAGCAGAGCGCGGGCATGGCCGCCCGCGCCGACGGTCGCGTCGACGTAGAAGCCGCCCCGTTGCGGCGCGAGGAGCTCGACGACCTCTCGAACGAGAACCGGAATGTGCGGCTGCTTGTCAATGTCCTGCGTCTCACTTCTCTCTTTTCGTTTCCCGTCTCACGACAAGGCCTTCGACAGCTCGTCGTAGTCCTCGGGTGTGAAGTCCTCCGTTGCGAGACGGCCCTCGAGCGCACCGCGATCGGAGACGACCAGGTGATCGATGTTTCCCGTGACGACGACGTCGGCGGGAAGCTTCGCGGCGTCGCGGAGGATCTGCGGGATGAGAACGCGTCCCTGTCCATCGAGCGTCGCGTCCTGGCCGTAGTAATTCACTCGCTCCAGAAACTTGGTTTTCGCGCGGTGGACCGCCGGCAGCGCCGCGAGCTTCTCCTCGAGCGCGCGCCACATCGCCAGCGGAAAAAGGAGAACGTTCCGGCCGTGCACGGACGTGACGAAAAGCTCCGGCCCGAAGGCCTCTTCGATCTGCGCGCGGAAGAGGCTCGGGACCTTCAAACGGCCCTTTTCGTCGACACGAGCCGGGGCGCTGCCCCGAAAACGATCCATATGGTTAATTCGCGCAGCGATCCGAGGACCGTTGCCACTTTCCCCCACTTTTTTCCAGATTAGACCACTTG
>DASXTN010000085.1:0-15035 GCA_036505435.1 Thermoanaerobaculia bacterium
GCGGACCACCGGGTCCTCTTCGTTCACGATCGGCTGGCGGTGGTAGAAGTGATTGAATGCCTGCGCGAGCCCGAAGGCGTGCCTCGCGATCGTCGAGAGCTCGAGCGACTCGACGGCACGATCCGCGACCTCGGGAATCGCTGCCGCATCGAGGACGAGCGCCCAGAGGTCGTCCTCCCATCCGTCCGAGCTCTCGGGCGGTGGCTCTTCGGCGAGTCCGCGCTCCTCGAGCTTCCGGAAGATGTTGTCCGCGCGCACGAGCGAGTACTGGAGATAGGGGCCGGTGTCCCCCTCGAAGTTCAAAGCTTCGTCGAAGTCGAAGGCGATCAACTTGTTCTTTCCAAACTTGAGGAGGAAGTAGCGCAGCGCCCCGACTGCGATCGCGCGCGCGTCCTCTTCGGCAGTGGCATCGGCTTCGTCGCGCCGGGCGGCGATCTCACGCCGGGACCGCTCGAGCAGGAGCTCGACCAGGTCGTCGATCTTGACGCCGAGCCCTTTCCTACCGGACATCTCCACGAACGGCTTTCGTTCGTCCTCGGCGTTCAGCCGGTATTCCTCCTGGAAGCGGTCGGCCAGCTCGCGCGCTGCGCGCGGGGTGAGCGCGACCATCTCGTAGGAGAAGTGGACGCTCTTCTCCGCTTCGCTCGGGAAACCCAAGACCCGAAGGCCTTCGCGTACGACCTTCTGGAGGTAAGACTGGCGCACGTCGATCACGTTGATGACGCTCGTCGCCCGACCGAAGTCCGGCGGATCCGCTACGCCCCCCGCGTGGGCGGTGCGCCACAGCGGCCGCTCCCGCACCTCGCGCGAGATTTCCTCCTCGCGCACGGCGCCGGAGTTCCAGTTCGGCCGGAACGGCTCGTACTCGAAGTCGACGCCGAGGAGCCCGAACTTCCAGAGCTGATAGGCGATGTCCTTGGCGGTGTAGGTGACGGTGCCATTCGACCGGACGAGGATCTTGTCGGGCTCTTCCATTCCGGCGAACTCGGGTGAGTCCGCGAGACGCAGCACCCAGCAGCCTGCGTGCCGCCCTTCTTGCTCCAGAGCGACCGCGCCAGACTGTTTCAGGAGCTCGAATGCTCGGCCCCAGAAGTGCTTTCTCAGGATGTCGCTCTCGCGGGGAAGCAGGTCGTAGCCGATTCCGAGCCGTCCCATCGTCGCGAGGTGCGCCGAGACGATCGCCTCGGTGAGCGCCTCGGCGATCGAGGCCGTCTCGTTCCCGCCCGCCTCGATCGCGTGAAGCACTTCCGTGCGCCAGCTCCGCGCGGATTCATTTTCTTCGTAGAGCTTCGCGACGTCCGCGTACACGTCCCAGCAGAGATAGGCGAGACCCTTCGAGTGGTGGGAGCCGTCGGGAAGAGCTCCGCCAGCAATCGCGCGCCGGATGTCCTGCTCCGAGCGCACGCCTTTGAGATGCTTCAACCCCGCGACGACGTCGGCAACCTGGACGCCGGTGTCATCCAGGTAGTTCTGGACCTCCACCCGGTGTCCGAGAAAGGCGAGCGTCCGCGCGAGCACGTCTCCGAGCGCGGCGTTGCGCAGGTGTCCGATGTGCGCCGCCTTGTTCGGGTTGATGTTGGTGTGCTCGACGACGATCTTGCCCGGCCGTCCGGAGGCCGGCGCCGGCTCGGCGAGCAGCATCGCCCGCACGAGCGACCCGCGGTCGAGGAAGAAGTTCAAGTACCCGGCACCCTCGACGCGGGCTTCCTTGACGCCGTTCGGGAGCGCGATCGCGTCCGCGAGCTCGCCGGCGATCGCGCGGGGCGCTTTGCGCAGCGTCTTGGCGAGATCGAACGACGCCGGCGAGGCGAAGTCTCCCAGGCTGAGAGCGGGAGGCCGCTCGAGCACGACGCGATCGAGCCGCGTACCCCACACCCTGCTCGCCGCGGCGCGAACCGCGTCGGCCAGCTCGGCGTGAATCGAATCGAGCGAGGGAGCGCCATTCATGGGCGGCGCGATGTTAGTCCAAGGTCCAAAGCCCGAGTCCAGAGTGGACCAACCTCGAACCTTCAACGAATACACCGGACCGGGAGCGCGTTACCATGTTCCCAATGAAGCCCATCGTTCGCTCGGTGTCGATCGAGACGAGCGCTTCGGATGCGTTCGACGCGTTCACGCGCGTGGCGGAGCTCCTCTCGTGGTGGTGCGAGGGGGCGCTCGTGGGTCGGCGCCAGGGCGGCAACTGGGCGGTCGGATTCACCGACGATCGCGGCGGCACGCAGGCGACGATCATGGGCAAGATCGAGACTTATGAGCCGGGCCATCGGTTGGCCGTCCGCGACATCTCGTACGAGACGAGAGCGGAGGAACCACTCGAAGGACTCTCTTTCACCCTGACCTTCGTCGAGAGCGACGGAGCCTGTCTGGTTACAGTCGAGCAGGCGATTCCCGATGCGGGCCCCGCCTACGAACGATATCGGGGGGTCGCCGGCTCGGGGTGGGAGGCGAGATTCGCCGAGCTCAAGCGCTACCTCGAAGGTCCGCGGCAGCGGCGTGTCCTTATCGAGGCGGGCCTGCCCGAGAACTGATCGTCCGCTCTAGAATCGCCCCGTGGAACTCGAGAGAACTGTCTGCGGGCTCTGTGGCGGCACCGGCTGGGTCCTCGAAGCGATCGACGGACGAAAGCAGGCCCGCCCCTGCTCCTGTCGGGCCGAGACCTCGACCCGCGAACGACTCGACTCGGCGGAAATCCCGGAGCGCTACCGCGACTGCAACTTCGCGAACTTCAACGACACGGGCGTAGCGCTGAAGCACGCCAAGGAAGTCGCGCGGGAGTTCGTCGATTCGTATCCCGCCGTCGACTCGGGACTCCTCCTCGTCGGACCCGCCGGCCGCGGCAAGACGCACCTGGCGTGCGCGGTTCTGTCCGAGCTCGTGACCACGAAGAGAGTTTCGGGTCTCTACGCCGATTTCTCCGACCTTCTCCTGCGAATCCAGACCAGCTTCCGGCCCGACGCCGATGCATCGAAAGAATCCGTGCTCACGCCTTATTCGGACGTGGAGCTCCTCGTTTTGGACGAGCTCGGCGCGTCCAAGCCTCATGCCTGGGTCCTCGACGTCCTCTACAACCTGTTGAACACGCGTTACAACCGGAAGCGGATCACGATCGCGACCTCGAACTTCGAAGACGAGCCGGATTCGGCGTCGGGCGAGAGAGAGAAGCTCGAGGACCGGATCGGCTATCGCCTGCGCAGCCGTCTCTACGAGATGTGCACGCTCGTTCCCCTGCGCGGAAAGGACTACCGCAAAGAGGTTCTCGGCACTCACGTTCGGTCGCGGTTTTGAAAGGCCGCCGCCGTCTCTCTCTCTGGCCGGCGGTGGCGCCGCTCCTTCTGGCATGGCTCACCGGCTGCGCGAGCCGCCCGCCCGTAAAGCCCGGCGAAAGACCGGCGCCCGGTCCGGCGACGGCGCCGGCCGAGCGGCGGACCGCAAAGAAAGCAGCGCGTCCGATTCCGGTCCCGCAGACGTCCGCGCCGAGCGGCGTCCTGTACCGCGTCGGGTTGAAGAGCGACGCGGCCGAGCTCTCGTACGGCTCGCCCGGCGAGCCCTGGATCGTCGTGTCCGGCGGCCGCGCGGAGCTTCTCCGCGGTCCGCTCCTCTTTGGTCGAGAAGGCACCGCGGCCGGCGCCGCCAGGTTTTCAGTGCAGGCGGCGGCGTTCTCCCAGGAGGAGCCGGCTCGGCGGACACTCGAGAAACTCTCCGCCGACTTTCAAACTTCCGGCGCCGTCGCGTTCGCGGCCGAGCGCGGCGTCTACCGCGTTCTTCTCGGAAGCTTCGCGACTCGCGGGGAAGCCGATGCGCTGGCCGCGAGGATCCGGTCCACCGGAGGAGATGCGATCGTGACCGAAGGCGCTCCGCAAGTGACCGCCTCCGCCGCCGCCGTGATCACGGTGATGTCGGAAGACGGAGCGACGCGGCGGCTCGCGAGTCCCGTCGAGATCTTTCCTCCGGCCCCCGTGATGGCGGGCGCGGCAAACGTCGTGGTCGACGGGAAGCCCTATCGGGGAAGTCTCCTCGTCGTTCTCAATCCACGGGGAACGTTGAACCTCATCAATCGCGTGGATCTCGAGGAGTATCTCGACGGCGTGATCCCGGCCGAGATGGGCCCGAAGCGCTACGACGAGATCGAAGCCTTGAAGGCGCAGGCGATTGCCGCACGCACGTACGCGTACGCGCACCGCGGTCAGTTCGAGGCGGAGGGCTACGACCTGTGCGCGACGCCGAAGTGCCAGGTCTACGCGGGACTGTCGGCCGAGGATCCGCTCTCGAACGGCGCGGTTGACGCGACGCGCGGCCTCGTGGTCGCTTCGGGCGGAAGATTTGCCGACGCGCTGTTCGTCTCGACCTGCGGCGGCCGGACGGAAAACGTGGAGAACGTCTTCATCGGCGAGGCGGCGCCGTATCTCGTCTCCGTCGACTGCGGCGAGCTCGAGACGAGCGCGCTCGTTGGAGCGCGGACGGGGAGCGCGCCGGCGAACGGCCGCAGCGGCCTGGAGTGGCGTGGCTACGTTCTCGCGCGCCACGTGCCGCGCCGCGGGGGTGGAAAGGCCGGGTGGGTCGACATCGCGCAGCGCTGGGCAGGCATCGAGAGAAGAGCCGCCCCGACGGCATCTCTCGCGCCCGCCGCGGTCTATCCGTCGATTCTCGCGGCTTTCGATCTTTTGTCCGCCCGGCCCATTCAGCTCCTTCCCCGCGAGCAGCGCTATTACAGCGAGCCGCCTTCGGCCACGGGGCGCCTCGCCGGAGCGGCACGCGATGCGTACGGTCTTCTGCTGCGCTTCCGCTTCGGCGCGGGCGAGCCGCTGCCACCGCCAGATCGCCGCCTCTCCGAGGAGGAGTACGCCGGGCTTCTATTCTCGGGTGCTCTGCGTCTCTCCGGCGTCATGGAAGCCTCGGGGAAGTTCCTCTCGCGGGAGGGATCGAACGTCTGGGTCCGGACACCCGAGGGCCGTATCGGGCTTCCCGTCGATCCGGATCTTCCACTTGCCCGTCGGGTCGGAGACCGCTGGTTCGCATCGCCATCGCTCACGCTTCGCGCCGGAGACCGGCTGCGCTGGTGGAAGCGCGGCGGCCAGGTGCTCGGCTTGTGGGTCGAGCTCGATTCGGCCGGCCCGACGTTCGAACGTGAGTCATCTTGGACGGAGTGGGTCCGGCGAGCCTCGGGTCGTGAGCTCGCCCGGCGGATGTCGGCGCGCGTCGCGGGAACAGAGGTGCGCGACCTTGCCGTCACGAGGAGAAGCCCTTCGGGCCGGGTGGTCGAGATGCGTGTCGTCACGGACGCCGGGGAGATCACTCTCAAAGGCTTCGACGTGCGCCAGGCGCTGGAAGTCCCCGAAATGCTCTTCACGTTCTCGCGGACGAGAGGGCCGCAGGGAGAGATCGAGTTCGTCTTTCTCGGGCGCGGGTGGGGACACGGCGTGGGTCTCTGTCAGAACGGCGCATACGGGATGGCGCTCGCCGGCGCGACATACGACGCGATTCTCAGACACTATTACCCGGGTGTGGCGATCGTCGTGGCCTCGACGGTGAACGCGACGACTCCGCCGTCGCCGCGTTAGACATAAGCCATTAGTCGTAAACCGTCCGCCGGGAGCGCGGACGTCTTTTCGTTCTCGCGGCAACCGGCTCACGGCTCACGCTAAAATTCTGTTGATGGGCGCCGTTTTGACCGCCGAGCAGCAGGCGATCCGCCAGGCGGCGCGCGAGTTCGCCGAGGCAGAGATCCGTCCCCACGTCATGGAGTGGGACGAGGCGCAGCGGTTCCCTCGGGAGGTCTTCGCGAAGCTGGGAGAGCTCGGGTTCCTCGGCACCATATTTCCCGAGGAATACGGCGGCGCCGGGCTCTCCTACATGGACTACATCGGGATCGTCGAGGAGCTCTCCGCGGTGGACGGCTCCGTGGGACTCTCGCTCGCCGCCCATACGTCGCTCGGTACGAACCACATCTTCCAATTCGGCACCGAGGCCCAAAGGCAGAAGTACCTGCCCAAGCTCGCGACCGGCGAGTGGCTGGCCGCCTGGGGGCTGACCGAGTCCGGGGCGGGCTCGGACTCCGGCGGCACGCGGTCGACGGCCGTCCGCGATGGCAACTCCTGGGTGCTGAACGGGTCGAAGAACTTCACGACGAACGCCTCCGTCGGTCAGGTTGCGGTTCTGATGGCGGTCACGGATCGCTCGGCGGGACGTCACGGAATTTCCGCGTTCATCGTCGAGCTCGACAACCCGGGAATCCGCGTGGGGAAGAAGGAGAACAAACTCGGAATGCGTGCCTCCGACACCTGTACGCTCGTAATGGAGGATTGTCGGATCCCGGAGAACAACATCGTCGGATCGGAAGGAAGCGGTTTCGTCGACTCGATGAAAGTTCTGGACGGAGGCCGGATCTCGATCGCAGCGCTCGGCATCGGAATGGCGCGGGGCGCCTTCGAGGCATCGCTGAAGTATGCGAAGGAGCGGCAACAGTTCGGCCGGCCGATCGCGGAGTTCGAGGCGATCCAGTTCTATCTCGCCGAGATGGCTACGGAGATCGACGCGGCTCGGCTCCTGACCGAGCGCGCGGCGCAGGCACGCGATCGCGGCGAGGAGACGACGCGGCGTTCGGCGCAGGCAAAGCTCTACGCGAGCGAGGTCGCCGTCCGGACCGCCGACCGCGCCGTGCAGATTCACGGCGGCTATGGCTACACCAAGGACTATCCCGTCGAGAAGTTCTACCGGGACGCCAAACTCTGCACCATCGGCGAGGGGACGAGCGAAATCCAGAAGCTCGTAATCGCGCGCAGCCTGCTGACGGAAGGAGCATGAGCCCGTCCCCGGCGCCGGGGACCGCGTCGCTGGTCGGAGGGGTCATCGCGGGAGAACCCCGCCGCATCGCACAGGCCATCTCCGCGGCGGAATCAGGGAATGGAATTCCCGAGCTCCTGCGCGAGATCTTTCCGAAAACCGGACGCGCGCGCGTGCTCGGTTTGACGGGACCGCCCGGAGCGGGGAAGTCCACGCTCGCGCTTCGGATCGCGCAGGCCCATCGCCGCCGGGGGCAGACCGTCGGCGTGGTCGCCGTCGATCCCTCATCGCCGTTCACCGGCGGCGCGATTCTGGGTGACCGGATCCGAATGGCGGAGATCTACACCGATCCCGGCGTCTTCATCCGCTCGATGGCGACCCGCGGCACGATGGGCGGGCTGGCGCGCGCGACGAGCGATGCCGTGGACGTCCTCGATGCCGCCGGGTTCGACATCGTGCTCGTGGAGACCGTCGGCGTCGGGCAGGACGAGGTGGAAATCGTGAAGACCGCCGAGACCGTCGCGGTCGTTCTCATGCCCGGACTGGGCGACGATATCCAGGCGATCAAGGCGGGGATCCTGGAGATCGCGGACGTGTTCGTCGTCAACAAGGCCGATCGCGAAGGGGCAGACCGCACGTCCGCCGAGCTCGCGATGATGCTCGACCTCACCCCCCAGCGCCTGTGGCGACCCCCGATCGTGCGGACGGTCGCGCCGCGCGGGGAAGGTGTGGACGCCGTGGTGGAGGCGATGGAGTCGCACGGCGGTTGGCTGCGGACCTCCTCCGAGGGTGGACGAAGGGCGGCTCGGAGGGCCCGGGCGCGACTGCTCGCGCTTCTCGAGGAACGCTTCCACCGCACGATCGAGTCGCGAGCGCCCGAGCCGAACGGTTTCGAGGAGGCAGTCCGGCGCGTCCGCGAAAGGAGCGAAGACCCCTATTCGGCGGCGGGACGGCTCTTCGATCGGCTGGTCCGAAAGCCCGCAGTCGAGCGCACATGAGCGTCTTCGTCTATCGGCTCGACCACATCGGGATCGCGGTCGCTTCGATCGACGAGGCGCTCGGCATCTATGCCTCTCTCGGGCTTCGCGAATCCGGCCGCGAGGTCGTCCAGAGCCAGGGGGTCGTGACCGCGTTCTTGCCGCTCGGAGAGACGCGGCTGGAGCTCCTGGAGCCCACCGGTCACGACTCCCCGATCGCGAAATTCCTCACGAAGCGCGGCCCCGGAATCCATCACCTCTGCTTCGCGGTGGAAAACCTCGAAGAGGCGCTCACTCGCTTGAAACGCCGGGGCTTCCGCCTGGTGAACGAAAACCCGGTTCCCGGCGCGGGCGGTCGGCGTGTCGCCTTCCTCCACCCCTCCGCAGGGCAAGGCGTCCTGATCGAGCTCTCGGAAGGAGGCGGCGAGAGGTGAAAAGCGGTGAGTTCGTCCTCGTTCACCTCGTCCTACCGCGTGAGAAGTTCTGGGGCGTGCTCCTCGAAACGAGCTCGTCGGGCGTCACCGTGCGGGGACTCGCGCTCGACTCGTTCGAGAGCTGGATGCGTGAGCTCGCGCGGGGGTCCGAACTCTCATGCCATCCGGCGACGGTCTTCTTTCCCCTGCATCGCGTCGAGCGGATCTTCGCGGACGAAACGTCGGGGGAAGTGGAGTCGTACGGCGAGCGATTTCGGACGGTTGTCGGCGGAGACGCGCGGGACTATTTGAAGTAGGCCGCCGCCCGCTAAGAACTTCCTCAGAAAATCACATTCTTGATGAAGTAATCCTGTACGGTCATGCTCCGGTCGACGAGCAGCTTCGCCTGGGCAGGCGTCATCTCGAATGTGCCCGCCGGCTCGCCCGACGCCGTCGTGAGCACGATCTCCACCGACGAGGCGCGGCCCTGTTCCGCGGCCTCGACGATCGCGCGCGCCGAAGCAGAGAGCGTATTGAAGACCGCCTGCTCCGAGTTCGCGGTCGCGACGAGCCGCGTCTTTCCCCGGTAGTTCGTCACCCGGTACTGATTGATACCGGTTCCGTCGAAGATGCGAGAGAACCTCGCCTGCAGAACGGGATCGACCGTCTGCCCTTCGGAAGACGCCGCGGCCGATCCCGCCGCCGGAGCCGAGCGTCCCGGTGTCGGGAGACCGAGCTGGCCGCGGCGCTGCCGGATCAGGTCCTGGAGCGGATTCTTCGACTGCCGAGCCGGCGTGGGGAGCTGGAACGCCTTCTCCTGGGGCGTGTCGAGCGCGACGACGTTTCCGAAGTTCTCCTTGTTGTACTTCACGGTGCCTGGGACGTCGATCTTCTCGAGCTCGATCTGCGTCACCGTTCCGTTCTCGAGAGTGATGATCGCGCGAGTGCCTTTGACCGTGTACGGCGCGCGCGCGAAAACGAGTGATCCATCCTTCAGTTTGACGACGTAGGCGAAGACCGGGGACGCGAGGAGCAGGAAGAACGCCAGCAACGCGAACGCCGTTCGGGCGAGCGTCCGTAGCCTCGGAGCAAGCTGCGATTGACAGTTCCTGTTCACCGACAAATGATAGCACCCACGATGCTCATCGTGATGGACTCCGCGGCGACGGCGGAGGACGTTCGTCGGGTCGTCGAGGCCGTCGAGAGTCTCGGTCTGCAGGCGCACCCGATCCCGGGAGCGCAGCGCACCGCGATCGGCATTACCGGCAACCGCGGGTCCATCGAGTCGGCGGCTTTCGAGAACCTGCCCGGCGTCGCCGAAATCATTCCGGTCACCGCGCCTTATAAGTTGGTCTCTCGCGAAGCGAAGCGAGAAGACACGGTCGTATCGATCGGAGGAGTACCGGTCGGCGGCCTGCGCGTCGCCGTCATTGCCGGGCCGTGTGCGGTCGAGTCGGAAAAGCAGGCACTCGACATCGCCCGGGAGGTCTGCGCCGCGGGCGCGACGCTCTACCGCGGCGGAGCGTTCAAGCCGCGCACTTCGCCTTACTCGTTCCAGGGACTCGGCGAGCCCGGCTTGAAGATCCTGAAAAAGGTTCGCGAAGAAACCGGCCTCCCGATCGTCACCGAAGTCCTCGACACGGACACCGCCGAGCTCGTCGCGGAGTACGCGGACTGCCTGCAGATCGGCGCCCGCAACATGCAGAACTTCGCGCTCTTGAAAAAGGTCGGCCGCATCCGCAAGCCGGTGCTGTTGAAACGCGGCATGTCGGCGACGATCGAGGAATTCCTTCTCTCGGCGGAGTACCTCCTCTCCGAAGGCAACTACGAGGTCGCTCTGTGCGAGCGGGGCGTTCGGACCTTCGCGAACCACACGAGAAATACGCTCGACCTTTCCGTCGTCCCCTACGTCAAGCGCATCTCGCACCTTCCGATCCTCGTGGACCCGTCCCATGGCACCGGCAAGCGATCGAAGGTGCTACCGATGTCGCGCGCGGCGGTGGCCGCGGGGAGCGATGGACTCCTGATCGAGGTCCACGATCACCCGGAAGTCGCCCTCTCCGACGGGCCGCAGGCGCTCCTGCCGGAGATGTTCGCGCAGCTCATGGAGGAGGTCCGCTTGCTCGCGCCGGTCGTCGGACGCACCGCTTGAGGGGACTCCTCGTCCTCGAGGACGGAAGCTCGTGGAGAGGCGAGGCGATCGGTCGTCCGGGAACGTCGTTCGGCGAGATCGTCTTCAACACCGCGATGAGCGGCTACCAGGAGGTTTTGACCGATCCCTCCTACGCCGGGCAGATCGTCGTCATGACGGCCGCGCACATCGGCAACTACGGGGTTCGCGCGTCGGAAGCGGAGTCGGGACGCGTGCACGTCGCGGGCTTTCTCGCGCGGGACTTTCCCGAGCGCTGGAGCGGCGCCGGCGGAGAGGAAAGCCTCGCGGACTACCTCGACCGGGCGGGGGTGATCGGTCTCCACAGCCTCGACACCCGCGCGCTCGTTCGCCGCATCCGATCGGAAGGAGCGATGCGGGCCGGGATTTCGACCGAGATCGGCGACCGGGAGGAGCTCCGGGCGCGAGTCCTCGAATCGCCGTCGATGATCGGAAGCGATCTCGCGCTCTCCGTCTCACCTTCGATGACCTCGGAGTTCGCTCCCGCGACGGGGCGCGAGCGCTTCCGCGTCGCCGCGATCGACTACGGGATGAAGCGCCACATCGTCCGGTTGCTGAACGCCGCCGGCTGCCGCGTCAAGGTGTATCCGGCCACGGCGTCGGCGGACCGGGTGATCGGGGACGATCCCGACGGAATCTTTCTCTCGAACGGTCCTGGTGATCCCGCAGCGCTCGCCGGTCCGATTCGGACGATCGAGAAGCTCGTGCCGGAGAAACCGATCTTCGGGATCTGTCTCGGCCACCAGCTCCTCGGTCTCGCCCTCGGCGGCACGACGTTCAAGCTGAAGTTCGGCCACCGCGGCGCGAACCACCCGGTGCAGGACCTCGCGAGCCGTGTCGTGGCGATCACTTCGCAGAACCACGGCTTCGCAGTGGAGGGGGAGAGCCTTCCCTCGGAAGTGGAACCGACCCACGTCAACCTGAACGACGGCACGCTCGAAGGCTTCCGCCATCGAACTCTTCCGATCCTGGCAGCGCAGTTCCATCCGGAGGCGTCGCCGGGACCTCACGACGCAAACGTGCTCTTCGAAAAGTTTATCGAGGAAATGGAGAGGAGACGCCGGCGGGTGGCGGGGTGAAGTCTCTCGCTCTCGAGATCGCGCTCGCGTACGTGAAGGCGCGCTCGTCGCGCCTCGTCTCTTCCGTCTCGCTCCTCTCGATTGCCGGGATCGGCCTTGGAGTCGCCGCGCTCGTCGTGGCGATGGGCCTCTTGTCCGGCTACCGGCGCGAGATCCGCGAGAACCTGATCGGCGCGAACGCCGAGGTCGTCCTGTTTCCGCTCTCGACGTCGGCCGAAGCGGATCCTGGTCTGGCCGTGCGCCGAATCGCCAAGGTCTCCCGCGTGCGTGCGACGTCGCCCGTCGTCTACCAGAGCGGTCTCGCGTCTTCCGCCGCGACGCCGGACGGAACCGACGTCGTCCTGAAGGGCATCGATCCGGTGAGCGAGCGCCGGGTCTCGAATCTGGACGCCTATCTACCGGGAGCCGAGCACCTGCTCACCCTCGGGTCACCGGCGTCGCCGCCGGGAGTGGCGATCGGCGCGGAGCTCGCCCACGTCTTGGACGTGCGCCAGGGCGACACGATTATGCTGGCAGTGCCCGACAACACGCGGGGAACGTCAGCCCTCGTCCCGCGCAGCGCGCCCTTCCGGGTCGCGCGGATCTTCCGGACGAACTTCTACGAGTCCGACTCCGAGCTCGTTTTTCTCAACCGCAACGCGCTCCGCCGCCTCGCGCACATGGAAGGAGAAGCGAACGTCATCGAGATCAAGCTCGACACGATCCGTGATACGGAGTCGGCCGCGCGAGCGATCGGCGAAGCCGCAGGAAAGGAGTTTTCGGTCACCGACTGGAGGTCGTTGAACACCGGACTTTTTTCGGCGCTGGCCATCCAGCAGACGACGCTCTTCTTCGTCATCGGCTTGATCGTCGCCGTCTCGACCTTCAACATCGTCGCGACGCTCGTCATGACGGTACAGGAAAAGAAGCGCGACATCGGGGTGCTCACCGCGCTCGGCGCGGAGCCGAGGTTCTTCTCGCAGGTATTCTTGCTGCTCGGCGCGCTGCTCGGCGGCGCCGGAGTTCTCACCGGGACCCTTTTCGGCTCGCTCGTATGCTGGGTGATGACGGCGTTCCGGCTGCTGCGGTTTCCGCCGGGAGTGGCGGAGATCTATTTTGTCTCGTTCATCCCGTTCCTCGTCCGGCCGCTCGACGTCGCCGCAATCGTCGGTTTCTCCTCGGCGGTGATCCTCCTCGCGTCGTGGGTGCCCGCCCGGCGGGCCGGACGTATCGACATCGCAGAAGCGCTTCGCTATGAATAGTCCAAAGTTCAAGGTCCTATAATCATCGCCGGATCGCGTGAACCCTCATTCCCATCGAGGTGAAGTCATGTCCCATCTCCGGGTGAAGGCCCTCGCCCTGTTTCTCCTCGTGTCGCTCGCCGGGATCGTTCCCGTCACCGCGCAGTCCTGTGAGGATTGGCTCTGGTCCAACCCCAACCCGCAGGGAAACCGGCTGTCCGCGGTCGCCTATGGCAACGGCCTGTACGTCGCCGTGGGTCACGCCGGGACCATCTCGACGAGTGCAGACGCCACCCTCTGGACCCCGCAAATCGCGAACCCGAAAGTCGACCTCTCCGACATCGTCTGGACCGGGTCGCAGTTCATCGCGGTCGGCCAGGGCGGCACGGTCCTGACGAGTGTCGATGGGAAGCTGTGGGGGTTCCAGCGGGTCGGCGTGAATGCGAATCTTCGAAAGCTCATCTGGAACGGCGATCTCTTCGTAGCCGTCGGGGACGACGGCCGGGTCGTGACGAGCCCGAACGGCCGCGATTGGACGGACCGGGGATCGGCCGCCCCGACGACGCTTCGCGACGTCGCCTGGAACGGGCGAATGTTCCTCGCGGTCGGCGACAACGGCGCAATCGCGACGAGCCCGGATGGGATGACCTGGTCGCGGGCGCCTTTCGAGACCATCGACATGCTTTCGGCGGTTGCCTGGGACGGCTCGCGATTCCTCGTGGCGGGCACCGGATTTCCGAACTACGGTCTCGCGCTCTCGACTTCCGATGGGATCGGCTGGGCGAGCTATTCGCTCGGCCTTCAGGTTCCGATGAAGTCGCTCGTCTGGACGGGCTCCGAGTTCCTTTCGGTCGGCGAGATCGGACAGATTCTCGCGAGCTCGGACGGCGTCCACTGGACGCGCCGGGCCTCGCCCACCCGCGGCGATCTCGAAGACCTGGTCTGGAACGGAAGCGAGTTCCTGGCAGTCGGAGGAAAGGGCATCGTGATCACGAGCCCAAACGGCGCCGACTGGACGACGAAATCGGTCGGAAACCGCAACCCGCTCGCCGACGTGGCCTGGAACGGTTCGCTCTACGTGGCGGTGGGCGCGTACGGCACGGTCCTGACGAGCGAGGATGGCACGAGCTGGACGACACGGTCGACCGAGGCGAAGAGGTGGCTCCTCGGGGTCGCTTCGAACGGCTCGCGTTTCGTCGTCGTCGGAGACCAGGGGATGATCCTCTCGAGCGAGGACGGCCTGTCCTGGACGCGCCGCGCTTCCGGCACGACGGAAGTCCTCCACGATGTCGCGTGGGACGGTTCGCGGTTCCTCGCGGTCGGCAGCGGCGGAACCGTGTCGTCGAGTCCCGACGGGCTGACGTGGTCGTCTCCGAACAGCGTATATGCCAACTCGCTGTATCAGATCCTCTGGACCGGATCGCGTTGGATCGCGGTGGGCGGGGAAGTCGCTCGGCTCATCTTCACGAGCGAGGACGGAACGACGTGGACGAATCGTCTCGCGCTCTCCGGCGGGTCGCTGAGCGACGTCGCCTACGACGGCCTCCGGTTCGTCGCGGTCGGGTCCGGCGGTCTCGTCTACACGAGCGCCGATGGGATCTCGTGGACGGAGGGGAACGCGGGAACTTCGAAGGTTCTGTTCAGCATTTCGTGGGGAGGCTCGCGGTTCGTGGCGGTCGGCGAGGACGGCATTCGCGCCGAGAGCCCGGACGGCGCCGCCTGGACGCTCCGCGACTCTGGGACCGAGAACACCCTCTATGGCGTTCGGCTCGCAGGCGACCGGCTCCTCGCGCTCGGCAAAGCGGGAACGGTTCTGCGCGAGAGCTGCGGCGCAAAGAGCGGCCGCGCGTCGCGGGTCAACGGGTGGCGGTGAGGTAGGACGACGAAGGCCGTTTCGGCGTAGTCAATCCCCTCACCCCGGCCCTCTCCCGGGGGGGCGCGTTCGCTTCGCGCGCGCCGCGATGGTTCTCTTTCAGCCGCCGCTTATACTTCGCGCCGGCTTTTCCATGCCCAGGCGAACGGACATCCAGAAGATCCTCGTGATCGGATCGGGCCCGATCGTCATCGGGCAGGCCTGCGAGTTCGACTACTCGGGCACTCAGGCGGTCCGAGCGCTCCGTCGAGAGGGCTACCGCGTCGTGCTCGTCAACTCGAATCCGGCGACGATCATGACGGATCCCGAGGTCGCGGATGCGACCTACATCGAGCCGCTCACGCCGGAATTCCTGGAGCGGATCGTCGAGAGGGAACGGCCAGACGCGATCCTCCCGACGGTCGGGGGCCAGACCGGCTTGAACCTCGCGCTCGCGCTGGCCGACGCGGGAATCCTCGACAAGTGGTCCATTCAGATGATCGGCGCGAGCCGCCGCGCCGTACGGATCGCGGAGGACCGCGAC
>DASXTN010000086.1:0-3207 GCA_036505435.1 Thermoanaerobaculia bacterium
GAGACATTCAGCCCGTTCGACAACCTCGGGCACTTGATCGACGGGGAGGAAACGGACTGGATCCCTCGGGCCCGAGTGATCCTGGCCCGTGGCCCCAGCGTTCGCTTCGAACCCTATGATCGCTTTCGCCATCGGAGCCGCAACGTTGGTCGCACGCTGGAATCGCTGCTGAGCGAATTCCAGAGGCTTCGCGTAGCGAATCTCGACTTGTTGGAGTCTTGGCATCTCGACACGTCGCAGCTCGACCTGCCCGGGGAGCACCCTACGTTGGGGCCGGTGACGCTGCGTCAGTTGTTGGCGGCTTGGGTGGTGCATGACCTGGGACATGTCGCCCAAGTCGCACGAGTGATGGCGAAACAGTACAGTCACGAGGTGGGGCCGTGGGTTCCGTTCTTGCCGGTCCTGACGGACCATCTGAAACCGCGGTCATAGGCCGCACCCGGAAGTTCCAGTCAGGGGCAGCCTAGTCGTTTTGGATTGGGGCTAGATAGCCAAGAGTTTTCTAGGGCGTGAAGAAATACCGCGTCAGGTGGAAGAACACCGGCGCGGCGAAGCAAAGAGAGTCGATCCGGTCGAGCATTCCGCCGTGGCCGGCGATCAGCGCGCCGTAGTCCTTGACGCCGCGATCTCGTTTGATCGCGGACATGACCAGACCTCCCGCGAAACCGGCGAGCGTGATCGCGATCGACATCGCGAGCGCTTCGGCGGGCGTGAACGGCGTTGCCCACCACAGAGCCGTGCCGATCGCCGAGGCCGTGAACACGCCGCCCAGGAAACCTTCCCAGGTCTTGTTCGGGGAGATCGCGGGCGCGATCGGATGCTTTCCGAACACCTTCCCGAACACGTACTGAAGGACGTCCGAGAGCTGTACGACCAGCACGAGAAAGACCAGCAACTTTGCATTGCTGCGGTAGCCCGGGATATCGAGGATCAAAAGGGCCGGGGCGTGACTGACGCAGTAGACGCAAACCATCAGTCCCCAGTGGATCGTCGCCGTTCGTTCGAGGAAACGGTCGGTCCGGCCCGCAATGACGTTCGACACGGCCACGAGCACGAAGGCGTACACGGGAATCATGATCGCGAAGAGGCCATACCAGCGGATCGCGATCAACAGATATTGCAGCGGCGTCACCGCGAAGAAGCTCCAAAGAAGAGCCCGATGATCCTCCCGGCGTGTTGGCGCGAGCGTGACGAACTCGCGAAGCGCGAGGAGCGACATGAGAGCGAAGAGAACGATCGAACCGACGCCGCCTGTCCACACCGCGAGCGCGAAGACTGCGACCATGACCCACCAGGCGCGGATGCGGGCGTTCAGATTCGCAACCGTCGCGCGCGCGGCCTCGGTTCGCACGCGACGCGAAAGCAGGGCGCCGGCAATGCTCGCCACGACCAGCAGGACGAGGACGCCCCCCACCAGACGAACGAGGTCCGGGTCCTGGCCGCTCACGAGTCGCGAAGCGCGGCGAGGGCCGCGCGGGCCCGTTCGAGAAAGTCGCGCTTGTTCTCTCCCTCGCCGAGCTCCATGGGCCGGCCGAAGATCACGCGAGAGAGCATCGGCACCGGCAGAGCCTCTCCTTTCGGCAGGATCCGGTTCATGTTGTCGAGGTAGACCGGCAGGAGCTCCAGCCGCGGCTTGACCCGCGAGAGGTGGTACAGCCCGCTCTTGAACGGCGAGATCTCTTCGCCCGAGCCGCGTGTTCCCTCCGGGAAGACGATGATCGAGTACCGGTCCTCCATCTCGATCGCCAGACGGTCGATCGTTCGGCGCGCCGACGCGACCGATAGGGTTGCGTCGCCGCCGGCGGCGCGCGGCGAGCGGTCGATCAGGATCGCGCGGAACACGTTCTCGGAAAGGTAGCGGCGGACGGCGCCTTTCTCCCAGTAGTCGCGCCCCGCCACGGGACGGGTCAGAGCTCGGATGGCCGGCGGAAGAGCCGACCAGAGAACGACGAAATCGAGGTGGCTCGTGTGGTTCGCGAAGTAGACGCGCTGGTGCTCATCCGGCGGACCGGTGGAATAGAAGACGGACGCGCCGCTCACCAGCCTCGCGATCGACGCGATGGCTTCGGCGATCACCGACCCTCGAGCTCCCGGACGATCCGGGCCGTTCTCCCCACCGCCGTGAGCGCCGAGCCCGCGACGATGACGGCCAGCGCGACGAGAAGCGCCCAGGGCGGTCCTCCGAGCGCGCTCTCGACCGCGGCCGCGAAGCAACCCACCGTGATGACGAACATCCGATGCGGCTTCGCCATCGGTCCTTCGAAGCTCTGAGCGAGACCCACCGACCCTCCGAGCACGCGCACGTACGCGGTCAGGAGGGCGAGGAGCGCGGCTAACCAGCCGAGCGTGAGGCCCCACGGCAGCGCGCGGGCTGCGATTCCGGCTCCAACGAGGATCAAGGGGTCGGCGATCCGATCCGGCAGGTCGTTCCAGATCTCCCCTGCCGGACCCGCGAGCCCGCCTTCGACGGCGAGCAGGCCGTCGAGCAGATTGCACAGGAGCCGGAGCTGCACGCACGCGGCCGCCCCCAGGAGGAACGGGATGCAGGTGTCGCCGTTCTCTTCGAGCGAGAGGGCCAGGAGGATTCCCGCGAGCGCGGCGAAGAGCACGCTCGCCGCCGAGACCCAATTGGGCCGGATGCCGCGGGCGGCGAGCCACCTCGCCAGCGCGCGCGGCCAGCGGCGTTCCCGCGTTTTGAGAGGGCGGCGGGCCGCCTCGGTCACGAGGTCATTCCGGAAGCTGTTGAATAGATTGCCATACACCACGGAATCCGCGGGAATAGGCAAACGTTTCACTCGTGGAGGGGATCTCTTCCAGACCACGCCGCCGCGCCCCGTGCCGGGGAAGTCGGGCGAGCCGAATCCGAACGCTGGATCGGCTCATATTTTCCGAGGGAGCACGCTGGGGTCGAGAAGGATTCCACCGCGAAAGGGGATTGAATGAGCGAGTCTCACAACCTGCCGGTCGTTCCGATGCGGAACTCGGTTCTCTTCCCGGGCGTCGGTCTTCCGATCAACGCCGGGCGGCCGGGAACCCTCCGCGCGATCGAAGCGGCAATGAAGGCCACGGACAAGCGCGTCTTCGCCGTCGCCCAGCGGCAGGAGAGCGACGACGTCGCTCCGGAGAATCTCTACACGATCGGAACGATCGCGACGATCGGCTCCCTGCAGCGGGGCCTCGGAGGAATCCGTCTCCTTCTCGAAGGCC
>DASXTN010000087.1:0-4391 GCA_036505435.1 Thermoanaerobaculia bacterium
CTCGAATCCGGACGCCATCAGGATCTGCTTGAAGAGCTGCGGAGACTGAGGCAGGGCATAGAACTTCCCGCGGTGGACCCGGGAAGGAACGAGATAGTCGCGCGCGCCTTCGGGAGTCGACTTCGTCAGCATCGGCGTCTCGACCTCGAGAAAGCCGCGCTCGTGGAGCGTCTGCCGCACGCGAAACGTGATCTCGTCGCGCAACACGAAATTGCGGAGCATCGCGGGCCGGCGCAGATCGATGTACCGGTACTCGAGTCGGAGCTCCTCGGTCGCGTTGGTCCGGTCCTCCGGCAGGAAGGGGGGCGTCGCGGCGCGCGCGAGGAACTCCATTCGGCTTGCCACGACTTCGATCTCGCCGGTCGGAATCTCGCGGTTGACCTGCCCAGGCCCGCGCTTCGTGACCTCTCCCTCGATCTCGACAACGTCTTCGGCGCGGGCGTCACCGGCGTGAGCGACCGCCTCCACGCCGGATCGCGCGCGGTCGAAGAGGACCTGCACGACGCCGCTGCGGTCGCGAACGTTCAGGAATATGAGCTCGCCCAGATCGCGGCGGCGCCCGACCCAGCCGCGCAGCAGCACCCGGCGACCGGCGTCGGCGGCGGTGAGCGTCCCCGCGGGCTGTCGCGGCACGTTCACCGTTCCCTCGCGGCGCCGAGGCGCTCCGCAAGCTCGGACTGTGGGAAGGTCTCCTGCTCCCCGGTCGCGAGCCGCTTCACGGTCACGGATCCGGAAGCTCTTTCTCTCTCGCCGACGAAAACCGCAAGCATGGACTTGCGATCGAAGCCGCGCGCGGCGGCCTCCTCGAAGAGGCCGCTGGCGCGTGCCATCCCCCTCTTGATTCCGCGCGAGGCGAGGTCTACCTCGACGCAGCCGCCCGGAAGCGCGGCCCGGATTTCCCGCGCGATCCGGGAGGCGTCCGCCAGATCATCCGTGCTCTGCGGCAGCACCACGACGCAGCGTCGTCGAGGCGCTGCCAGAGGCGCCACCTGGAGAAGCCGGTCTTCGCCGATCGCGAATCCGATTGCGGGAAGCGGCGGCCCGCCGAGAGATTCGACCAGGCCGTCGTAGCGGCCGCCGCCCAGGATCGCGTCCTGAGCGCCAAGCTCGCCGGAGACGACCTCAAAGACCGTCCGCGTGTAATAGTCGAGTCCCCGCACGAGCGACGGCTCGTCGCGAAACGGGATTCCCGCCTTCGAGAGAAGTTCCCGGACCTCGTCGTGGTGACGCCGCGACGGCTCGTCTAAAAAGTCGAGAGTGCGCGGAGCGCTCTCGAGCGCAGTCTTGACCTCCGGGTCTTTCGAGTCGAAGAGCCGAAGGGGATTGTCCGTGAGCTTTCGGCGGTCGTCTTCCCCGAACGAGCCGGATCGTGGCGTGACGTGGGCGCGGACCGCTTCTCCGAACGCGGCGCGCGTTTCTCCCGCGCCGACCGAGTTCAGCGCCACGGACAGGGACCGGAATTCGAGCGCTTCCAGGAAAGCGAAGAGCATGGTCAGGACTTCGGCCTCCGCGGCGGGACCGGCGACCCCGAAGAGCTCGACGCCGATCTGTGAGAACTCGCGGTACCGTGCCGCCTGCGGGCGCTCGTATCGGAATTGCGGACCCACGTAGGAAAGGCGAAGCGGCATCGGCCCAGCGGCGAGACCGTTCTCGATAACCGCGCGGACCACGCCTGCGGTGTTCTCCGGTCGCATCGTGACCGAGCGCCCCTTGCGGTCGGTGAACGTGTACATCTGCTTGTGCACGATGTCGGTCGTCTCCCCCACCGACCGCGCGAAAAGCGCGGTCTCCTCGAGGACCGGAGTACGGATCTCGCCGTAACCCCAGGAGCGGAAGGTCTCGCGCGCGATCCGCTCCGCCTCGCTCCACCGCTCGCTCTCGGGAGGAAGGAGGTCCCGCGTTCCCTTGACCGACCGGAAGCGAGGATTCACGCGGGCGCCCACTTTCCGTCGAGCCGGAAATACTCCTTCTTATATTCGAGGTAGTGCAGGTGGAAGAGCTTCAGGTTCTCGACCTCGCTGTCGGAAAGGTCGCGGATCCGGCACGCGGGCGCACCCAGCCACAGCGTGCGTGGCGGAACGACCGTGCGCGGCGCGACGAGTGCGCCGGCGCCGACGAGTGCCGACTCGCCGACATCGGCTCCGTCGAGGACGGTCGCCCGGATCCCGATCAGGGCGCCCTTGCGAACGACGGCTCCGTGGACGATCGCGCCGTGCCCGAGGGTCACCTCCTCCTCGAAAACGGTGGGGTACCTCTCTTGCAAGACGTGGACGGCGCAGTTGTCCTGGATGTTCGTGCGATCCCCGATCCGGATGAAGTGGCAGTCCCCGCGGACGACCGAGTTGTACCAGACCGAGACGTCGTCGCCGAGGACGACGTCGCCGATGACCGCCGCCGTCTCCGCCAGGTACACCCTCGCGCCGAGGCGCGGCGCCTTCCCCGCGTACTCTCGAATGACGCCCATGAAGGCGGGCAATCTAGCACGCCGTTTGCCGGCTCAATCCTCGCACGGCGGCCACGGGAACGCGCCTGGCCGGAGAACGACCGGCGGCTCACCCGTCGCGTCGACAATCGTGGAGGGAACCCCTCCGGGCGTCCGGCCACCATCGATCAGGAGGTCGACTTCTGCTCCCAGCGCCGCGGCGACGGCATCGGGATCCGCGAGCGGCGATGCGCCGGAGCGGTTGGCGCTCGTCCCGGTGAGAGGGCCGACCGCGTCGAGGAGCTTCCGAACGGCCGGGGAGGCCGGCATCCGGATGGCGAGGTCGCGTCTGCCCCGCGACGCCGGGATCGGGAGCGCGAGCGGCAGCACGACCGTCAGCGGTGCAGGCCAGATCCGGAAGAAGGGGTCGAGTATCTCTTCCGGCGCGTCCAGTCCCAGCCGGTCGAGATGATCTCGATTCGAGAACAGCACCAGAAGCGGCTTGCCGTCGTCCCGTCCCTTGATTTCGAAGACCCGAGCGACTCCGCGATCATTCGCCGGATCGGCCGCCAGGGCGTAGAAAGTCTCCGTCGGGACCGCCGCGACGCCGCCATCCGCAAGCAGCCGGCGCAACTCGAAGAGTCCGCTCTCCGAAGAAAGAACGTCCTCGAGACGAACGCGCTTCACGTCAGCTGCCGACGTAACGGTCGTAGAGTCGCCGCGCGCGAGCCGGATCCTCCGTCCCGCGGACGACGCAGCGCCCGTCGGAGAAGATCGTCAGGCTCACGTCGTCCACGTCCGCATTCAAGAGCTGTGGCGAGCGCCGGACGCGGGCGACGCGCCCGAGCCTCTCTTCGAGCACGTCGAAATCGGGCCGAATGCGGCCGGCCGGAGCCACCTGGACCGATCGGCGGCCGCAGAGCTTGACGACGTCCGAGGTGCCTTCCCCTTCGAGGGCGGGAAAGCGGCCATTGGCGCAGACCGGGCACGACGGCGAAGGGCTCGCGTTTTCGAAGGCGCGACTCACGCGGAGCCCACCATCCCACACGCGCAGCGAGAGAACTCCGCGCGAGGTCTCCGCCCCGACGGCGAAGCGGAGCGCCTCCGTCACGGCGACGGAGGCGACGAGCGGCGGCAGCGTCGGCACGATTCCCGCCGTGTCGCACGTCGGCGCCGAGCCCATGGGCGGCAGCGACTCCAAGTAGCAGCGCAAACAGGGGGTCCGGCCGGGGATCGAGACCGCGACGAGCCCTTCCTCTCCAACGCAAGCGGCGTAGATCGACGCGAGCCTGAGCGCTCGCGCCGCGTCCGAAACGAGCAGGCGCGTTTCGAAGTTGTCCGAGCCGTCGAGGACGAGGTCGTGGTCCGCGAGGAGCTCCCTCGCGTTTTCTGGCATCAGATCCGTAACCACTCCCCGCGTCGCGACCTCGGGCGCGATCTCGCGCAGCCGCTCTTCGGCCGCGGACGCTTTTGGAAGGACGCGCGCCGCATCGTCGGCGTCGAAAAGCAGCTGGCGCGAGAGATTCGATTCCTCGACGACGTCACGATCGACGAGTGTCAGGCCGCCGACCCCCGCACGAGCGGCCATCTCCGCAGCTGCCGCGCCGACCGCACCCACGCCGACGATCGCGAGCGAGAACCGGCCGATCTTCTCCTGCCCTTGCGGACCGATGCCGGGGAAAAGGACGGAGCGGGAGTGACGATCTTCGGTCGTCACGCGTTGCCTGCCTGCGCCAGCAGCTCGCGCGCGTGTCGCATCGCGGTCTCCGGAATCTTCTCGCCCGCGAGCATCCGCGCGATCTCGCCGACACGCTCTCTCCCCTCGAGCAGCCGAACGGCGGCGATCGTGCGTCCGCGCGCCTCTCTCTTCTCCGCGCGGAAGTGACGGTCGGCGAGCGCCGCGATCTGCGGGACGTGCGTGACGCAGAGCACCTGATCGCGCTCCGCGAGGACCCGCAGCTTCTTACCG
>DASXTN010000088.1:0-5883 GCA_036505435.1 Thermoanaerobaculia bacterium
TCTCCGACGGGACGATGTCCGCCAGCAGAGCATCGCGGGGCGAGGTCCGGATCCCTTTGCCGACGCGGTCCGTGAACCGGATCGCGAGCACCTGCGTCCACGCTCGCGCGAAAGCGACGAGGGGCCGCGCGAGCGCCGCGACCGCGTATCCCAGAATGACGAGCGGCTTGCGCCGCCGCACCCGGTCCGACCAGACACCAGAGCCGATCTTCGTCAGCGAGGCGGTCGTTTCCGCAACGCCCTCGATCACTCCTATCGCGGCCGGGCCGGCGCCGAGCGTCTTGGTCAGGAAAGTTGGAAGGAGCGGGTAAATCATTTCCGAGGAGACGTCGGTCAGGAAGGACACCCAGCCCAGAGCCACGACCGATCGGCGAGCAGGGTCGGTGTTCATTAAATATTCGGCAGATTTGCTCTAATGCCTTAATTCGTTCGGAAGGGGCGCCGGGCTGTTCGCTATCATAATCGGGGAGTGGGATCTGCGACCGCGGACGCTTTCATCCTGGGGACCTATCCCCTGAAGGAGAAGGACCGCATCGTCTCCTTCTTGACGCGCGAGTCGGGTCGCCGCCGGGGAGTGGCGAGAAGGGCGAAGGGCGCTCGGAGCGCGTTCACGGGATCGCTCGAGCCCATGACGGAGGCGCGCGTCGTCTTCTTCGAGCGGGAAGGGCGCGAGCTCGTCTCGATCGATTCGATCGACCTCGTCCGCCCTTCCTTTGCGCTCTCGAAGGACCTGGAACGCGCGCTTCTCCTGTCGGCGCTCGCCGAGAGCCTCGAGACATTCGTGTCCGATTCCGATCCCGCGGAGCCGTTTTTCCGTCTCGCCCGGCACGCCATGGATTCCCTGTTCGCCGGAGCGCCCGCGCAGGCGGTCGCCGCCTATTTCGACGTGTGGATTCTGAAGCTCTCCGGGCTTTTCCCTTCGCCGGCGGAGTGCGCCGGCTGCGGCCGCGCCCTCGACCCGAAGGGGAGCCTTCTCTTCGACGAGGGCCGTCCGGGGTTCATCGGTCCGGAATGCCGGCGTGGCGAGGCGCTCCGGCTCTCGGCCGACGCGGGAGCGACGCTCCGGGTTTTTCTTTCGAGACCGCTCGATCCGCAGACCGCTCCTGCGGGCGTCGCGGAGCTCGTATCGGTCGCGCGCCGCGCGCGGAGGAGCTTCCTGGGGCACGAGCTGAAGTCGCAGAGGGTGCTCGCCGAGGTGCTGGGAACTTCATAGTTGCAGGCAGGGGATCCTCGCCCGCGCAGTTCGCGCGCTCCGGCACGCCGGTCACACCGTCTCCGGGAGCGTGGAGTAAACTTTCGACGATGCTGACGCTCCAGGGGCTGATCGCCGAGCTCTGCGCCTTTTGGGACTCCGAGGGCTGCCTGATCGAGCAGCCGTTCGACGCCCCGGTCGGCGCCGGTACGATGCACCCTGCCACGTTTCTGCGCGTGCTCGGGCCGGAGCCGTGGCGCTGTGCCTACGTCCAACCCTCGCGCCGCCCGGCAGACGGCCGCTACGGGCAGAATCCGTTTCGGCTCGCGAAACACCTCCAGCTGCAGGTGATTCTGAAGCCCTCTCCGGACGACGTCCAGCAGGTCTATCTGCGCAGCCTGGAGCGTCTCGGGATCGTCGCGGCCGAGCACGACATCCGTTTCGAAGAGGACAACTGGGAGTCTCCCACGCTCGGCGCGTGGGGGGTCGGCTGGCAGGTCGTGATGGACGGGATGGAGATCACTCAGTTCACGTACTTTCAGCAGGCGGGCGGCATCGATCTCGCGCCGGTATCGGCCGAGATCACCTACGGTCTCGAGCGGATCGCGATGTTTCTGAACAAGGTGGACTCGATCTTCGACGTGCCGTGGAGCGAGTCTCTGACCTACGGAGAAATCCGGCAATCGGAGGAGGCGGAGCTTTCGAAGTACTACTTCGAGGTCGCCGACGTCGGGCTCGCCTCGCTTCTGCTCGACCGCTACGAAGCGGAGGCGAAGAGGGCGCTCGAGGCGGGGCTCCTGATTCCCGCGTACGAGGCGACGCTCGTCTGCTCGCACCAGTTCAACGTTCTCGACGCGCGGGGGGCCGTCTCCGCCACCGACCGCGTCGGCCTGATCCGGCGCGTGCGGGATCTGGCCTGTGCGTGCGCCCGTGCCTATGTCTCGAACCGCGGAGGACCCCCGGTCCCGGTGGCCGAGCCCGAGCCGGCGACGGCGGTCTGACACTCCGGCTCCCGCGCCGAGGAGTCCCGGCGCCTTCGCTCTCATGAAACGCGACGACTTTCTCTTCGAGATCCGAACGGAGGAGATCCCCGCCGGTGAGCTGGAAGGGGCGAGACAGGACCTCGCCCGCGGAGTTGCCGAAGCGCTCTCGGCGGAGCGGCTGACAGCCGAAGAAATCGAGTCGTACGCGACGCCGCGGCGGCTCGTCGTGTGGGCGCGCAGTGTCCCCGACCGCCAGCCGGATCGCGAGATCGAGGTCCTCGGGCCTCCCGCGGCGTCGGCTTTCGATGCCTCCGGGAAGCCGACACGCGCCGCGGAAGGATTCGCGCGCGCACAGAAGGTGGACGTCTCTGATCTTGCAATCGTCGAGTCGGCGCGGGGACGGACGGTCGCCGTGCGGAGGACCGTTCCCGGCCGGGCGACCGTGGACGTGCTCGCGGAAGTCGTTCCACGAGTCGTCGGCGCGCTCACGTTCCGAAAGACGATGCGCTGGGGCAAGGGTGAGCGGTCGTTCGTGCGGCCGGTTCGCGGCGTCCTCGCTCTCTTCGGCGGCCGCGTCGTTCCGATGGAGATCATGGGGGTGCGGGCGGGGGACTCGACCACCGGCCACCGCGTGCTCTCCGAAGCCGAGATGCCGGTGACGGCGCCCGCCGATTACTTCCAGAAGCTGCGGGGCGCCTATGTCGAGCCGGACGGCGAGGCGCGACGCGCCGCGATCCTGGACTCGGCGCGCCGATTGGCGGCGCAGGTCGGCGGCCGGATCGATGCGGACGCCGATCTCGCTGCCGTTCTCGCGGACCTCGTCGAATGGCCGGGGCTCGTGCGCGGAACCTTCGATGCGAAGTACCTCGAGCTGCCGGAGGAGATCACGACCACGGTGATGCGCGTCCACCAGAAGTTTCTTCCCGTTCGGAGTTCAGACGGGCTGCTCCCGCACTTCATCGCGGTGATGGACAACGCGGCCGACCGGCGCGGGTTCATCGCGAAAGGAAGCGAATGGGTCTTAAACGCCCGGCTCGCCGACGCCCGGTTCTTCTTCCGCGAAGACTCGCGCGAGACGCTCGAGTCGCGTCTTCGGGAGCTCGAGCGCCTGAGTTTCCAGGAGCGGCTCGGCAGCTACGCGGCGAAGACGGCGCGGCTCGAGGAGCTCTCCGCCGCGATCGCCGAGGCAGTCGGCCGGGGCGACATCCTTCACGACGTCCGCACCGCCGCCCACCTTTCGAAAGCCGACTTGACGAGCCGCATGGTTCGCGAGTTCACGGATCTGCAGGGGGTCGTCGGGGGAATCTACGCCCGTGCCGAGGGATTCCCGGAGCCCGTCTGGAAAGCGATCTACGACCAGTACCGGCCGCAGGGACAGGGGGATGATCTGCCGCGAGACGCGGCCGGCGCCGTGCTCTCGCTCGCGGATCGGTTCGACACTCTCGCCGGTCTCTTTCGGCTGGGGATGCTTCCGACCGGCTCGAAAGATCCTTACGGCCTGCGCCGCGCCGCGGCGGGGGCCGTCGCGATCGCGGTCTCACGGAAGTGGCGGCTCGACTGGTCCGAGATCGCGCAGAAGGCGCTGTCCCTTTATCCGGCCGACTTGCCGGGGCTTTCCACCGACCGCGCGCTGGCGGAGCTCGAGGCCTTCTTTGCCGAGAGGCTGCGCAATCACATCGAGCGCGCCGGCTCCTCCTACGACGAGATCTCGGCGGTCGTCAACGTCGGCGTGTGGGACTTCGCGGACACCGCGGAGCGCGCGGCGGCGCTGACGGAGGCGCGCCGGCGGCTCGACTTCCGGTCGCTCGTGCTCGCGTTCAAGCGGATCCGCAACATTCTGGGGGACCGGGCGCACGGCGAGCCCTCGCCGGAGCTCTATCGAGAGGAGGCCGAGCGCGCCCTCGCGGGCGATTTCCTCCAGGCGAAAGGTCTTCTCGAGGGCCTCGTCGCCGACCGGCGCTATCCGGAGGCGCTCGAAACGATCGCGTCGATCGCGCCGTCACTCGACCGATTCTTCGTCGACGTGCTCGTGAACTGCCCCGAGGAGGATTTGAGAAAAAACCGACACGCGCTCCTGTCCGCAATCCGGAAGGAGTTCACTAAACTCGCCGACTTCTCGGAGATCGTGGTGGAGAAATGAAGAGAGTCTTCTTCTTCGGTGCGGGGCAGGCAGAGGGGGCTGGCCTCGGAAAGGAACGTCTCGGAGGAAAAGGCGCGGGGCTCGCGGAGATGACCGCGCTCGGTATCCCGGTGCCGCCGGGCTTCACGATCGAGACGTCGGTCTGCGCCGAGTTCGCTCGCGTGGGAAGCCTGGACGGCTTGAGGCCGGAGGTCGACGAGGCGCTCGGCCGAGTCGAGCACATGACCGGCCGAAAGTTCGGCGACCCGAAGAACCCTCTCCTGGTCTCCGTCCGCTCGGGCGCGCGCTCTTCGATGCCGGGGATGATGGACACGATCCTGAATCTCGGGCTCACCTCCCAGGCGATTCAGGGACTCGCCGCCGCCGCGGGCGAGCGCTTCTCTCTCGACTGCCGCCGGCGCTTCCTCCAGATGTACTCGGACATCGTTCTCGAGATCCCACGCCACGAGTTCGAGGAATTCCTGACGCAAAGAAAGAAAGAGAAAGGGGTCGCCTCCGACGCGGAGATGTCCGCGGAAGACTTGCGCTGGGTGGTCGAGCGTTTCGAAGAGATCGTCCGCCGTCGCACCGGGGCGCCGTTCCCCGACGACCCGCGCGAGCAGCTCTGGGGCGCAATCGGCGCTGTCTTTCGTTCGTGGGACAACCCGCGCGCCAAGACCTACCGCAGGCTCCACCGCATCCCGGAAGAGTGGGGGACCGCGGTCAACGTGCAGGCGATGGTCTTCGGGAACCGTGGCGAGCGCTCGGCGACCGGCGTCGCGTTCACCCGCGACCCATCGACCGGCGAAAAGCGGTTCTACGGCGAGTTCCTCCCCAATGCGCAGGGGGAAGACGTCGTCGCCGGCATCCGCACGCCGCGCCCTCTCGCCGCCGACGGTTCCGGACGATCTCTCGAGGAGACCATGCCCCAGGCATATGCGGAGCTCCTACGGGTGTGCGACGTCCTGGAAAAGAGATTTCGCGATATGCAGGACCTCGAGTTCACGATCGAGGAGGGGAAGCTCTACCTTCTCCAGACGCGGAACGGAAAGCGCACGGGCTTTGCGGCCGTCCGAAGTGCCGACGACATGGTGGCCGAAGGCCTGATCTCCGAGAGCGAGGCGGTCACGCGCGTCGAGCCCGAGCAGCTCGTGCAGCTTCTCGCGCCGGTGTTTCCGGCGAAGGAGAAGGAAGAGGCGGTCAAGGGAGGTCGTCTCGTCGCGAAGGGACTTCCTGCCGGACCGGGCGCCGCGTCCGGCCGCATCGCTTTCACCGCTGACCGCGCCGTCGAGATGGCGGCGAAGGGCGATCCCGTCGTGCTCGTGCGCGTCGAGACGTCGCCGGAAGACATCGCGGGGATGTACGCGGCCGTGGGAATCCTCACGACGAGAGGAGGCATGACCTCGCACGCGTCAGTCGTAGCCCGCGGCATGGGAAAGACTTGTGTTGTCGGCGCGGGAGAAATCACGGTCGACGAAACTCGCCGTGAGCTGCGCGCGCGCGACCTTTCCGCGAAGGAGGGCGACTTCATCTCGGTCGACGGCACGGCAGGGGAAGTGATCCTCGGAAAGCTGCCGACGCAGCCTTCC
>DASXTN010000089.1:0-1526 GCA_036505435.1 Thermoanaerobaculia bacterium
GGCACACGGTTTCACTTCGCGGTGTCGGGGGGCGCTCCGCTCGCGCGCGATCTGGCGGAATTCTTTCTGAGCGCGGGCGTGATCATCTACGAGGGGTACGGCCTGACGGAGACCTCCCCGGTCATCGCGGTGAACGGGCCAAACGCGTGGCGGCTCGGCACCGTCGGCCGGCCGATCCCCGGAGTCGAGGTCCGGATCGCTTCCGACGGGGAGATCCTGACGCGAGGTCCCCACATCATGAAGGGCTACTACAACAAGCCCCAGGCGACCGCGGAGGCGATCGATCCCGACGGCTGGTTCCACACCGGAGACATCGGCCAGATCGACGAGGACGGCTTTCTCGCGATCACGGACCGGAAGAAAGACCTGCTCGTGCTCGCGGGCGGCAAGAAGGTCGCGCCCCAGCCGATCGAGAACGAGCTCAAGAGCTCGGCCTTTATAGCGACGCCGATCGTGCTCGGCGACCGGCACAAGTTCGTGGCGGCGTTGCTCGTGCCCAACTTCGACCGGCTGCGGGAGCACGCCGCTTCGGCAAATCTGAAACCGAACTGGGAGCACCTGGACGCCGATCCGGAGATCCGAAGGCTCTTCCAGCACGAGATCGACTCCTACAATCGGGACAAGCCGCACCACGAGCAAATCCGTGCATTCGCAATCCTGTCTTCCGATCTGACGATCGAAGACGGTTCGATCACGCCGACGCTCAAGGTCAAGCGCCGGATCCTCGAGAGCCGCTATCACGATCTGATCGAATCCATGTACCGAGCCGCCGAGAAGGCGCATGTCGCGTGACGTCGTTGTCGTCGAAGGGCTGCGGACCGCCTACACCAAAGCCGGAACCCTCCTGAAAGACGTTCCCGCGCAGGAGCTCGCGCGGATCGTCATCACCGAGCTCCTCGCCCGGGCGGATGTCGATCCCGAGGAGATCGACCATGTCATCTTCGGGAATATCGCGCAGCCGCCGGACGCGGTGAACCTGGCGCGCGTGGCGTCGCTCCTCGCCGGAGTGCCGCGGCGTGTCCCGGCCGTAACCGTCAACCGCCTGTGCGGATCCGGGCTCCAGGCGATCGTCGACGCGTGGTACCGGATCGCTTCCGGAGATGCTGACACGATCATCGCGGGTGGCGTCGAGTCCATGTCGAACATTCCATTTCTCTACTCTCGGGAAAGCCAGGAGATCTTCACGGAGGTCTTCACCGCCCGGGACCTTCCAAAGCGGCTCGCCGCCGCGAGCCGCTTTCGCCCGAAACACTTCAAGCCCGAGATCGGACTGCAGCAGGGTCTAACCGACGCGGTCTGCGGGCTGAACATGGGGGAGACGGCCGAGGTCCTCGCCAAGGAGCACGGGATTTCCCGGGAGGAACAGGACGAGTTCGCGCTGCGATCGCATCGGAGGGTGACGCTCGCTCGCTCGAAGCTCGCCGAGGAGATCGTACCGGTGCCGGTTCCGCCGCGGTACGAGGAAATGGCCATCGCGGACAACGGCGTGCGCGAGAACCAGACGATGGAGGCGCTCGCGAAGCTGC
>DASXTN010000090.1:0-2714 GCA_036505435.1 Thermoanaerobaculia bacterium
GGACAATCCCCTAGCCGCGGCGCTCCGGCCACTCGAAGTCCAATCGCGCCAGCCGAATATCGCCGAAACGGACATTATAGGTTTTGCGATTCTCTTCATCAACGACGCGGAGCACGTCTCCGTCGACGCTCTCCAGTGTTCCGCGAAGGTTGCGGCTGCCCGACGTCGTTTCCGGCGGGCGTTCGACCGACTCGGGCACGACCGGAGAATCCGTCTTCACTCGGACCCGGCGACCGACGAACCGCCGCGCGTCGTCGACGGAGTACAGCTTCCGGTCCAGACCCGCCGAGGAAACCTCGAGGGTGTAGGCGTGAGCAATCTCGTCCGCGGCGTCGAGAAGGGTCGAAGCTTCGCGCGACACGGCCTCACAATCCTCGACCGAGACCGAAGTTCCATCCTCCCGATCGAGCACGATTCGGAGGAGGCAGGCGCGTCCCCCACCGGAACGCTCGATGGCGAGCAGACGGCAGCCCCTCTCGCGGGCGATCGCCCGGATCTCCTCGGTCGTCTCGGCTCGGAGCGGCTGCATTCTCGCCTCGTCAGGAACAAAAAAGCGGGCCTGCGCCCGCCTCCATTTCATCGAGAGCCGCCCCTGTTTATCAGGAACCGCTTCCAGGTTCAAGGTACCGGCCCGGGACGACTGCCGGATGAGCGAAAAGGGGAGAATCGGTCGCGGAATTGGGGTGTTACGGCTAGAGGGCCAATCGCCCAACCTGACACAGCGTGTTCGAAATCATCGAAAAGGGGCAGAAGCCGTTCCCGCTCGAGAGAGCGGTGTTGATCTCGATCGCCGCCCACATTCTTCTCCTGGTGCTCGTTCTGTCGGCTCCGCCGAGCACGGCGCGCGCCCATCCGGAGCGCGGACTTCTCGCCGGGCTCGTTCCGAAGGAGACCGGGGAGGAGAAGATCCCGATCGTCTTCAAAGAGGCGCCCGGACCCGCCCGCGAGAACCCTCGCCGTTCCGACTTCTCCGATGCAGACCGCCGCGCGGGCGGAGGGGATCGCTCACGGCCGAAGGGGCAGACGCCATTCTTCGAGCCGCGTTCCGGCATCCAGGGGCTCGAGCCCGGACGTCGCGGCCGCGTGCCGGCCCCCTCAACCGCCGAGCTGCGCGGGCTTCCCGTTGCCGAGCGCGGCCGGTCCGGGAGCGCCGACGAGCAGACGAGAGCGCCCGCCATCTTCGGTCCGCCGGGAGAGCGTGGGCAGTCTCCTGTCTCGGGAGGCGCGGAACCGAGATCGGAGGCAAGCGGCCGCCTCTCGAGCCTCGATCAGGCGATCCGCCAGGCGGCTCGCGACGCAGCCGGAGGCGGCGGGCAGGCGGGAGGGGGTTTTCCGAACCCGGACGGCGGATTCGTCGACTCGGGACCCCTTTCCTTCGACTCGAGCTGGTACGACTGGGGTCCCTACGCCGAGGAAATGGTCCGGCGCATCAAGCTCCACTGGGAGATCCCGGAGCTCGCACGGCTCGGCTGGAAGGGCAAGCTCACAATCCGCTTCTTCATCCTCGCCGATGGCCGAGTCGCCGACGCGAAGATCATCCGCGCTTCGGGCATCCCGCCGTTCGATTTCGCCGCGCTGCAGGCGATCCTGAAGTCCTCCCCGTTTCGGCCGCTGCCGGCGGACCTCGGCTCTTCTCGCGAGGGGGTTACCGTAACCTTCTTCTACAATCTCCGTCCCGAGAAAGAGACTCGGCCCGAAGGGACTCGATGAACGACCCCGGCCAGATCGCAACGGCTCTCTCGACCGCGCGAACCGTGGCCGTGGTCGGCTGCTCGCCCAACCCGGACCGGCCCTCTCACGCCATTGCTCGCTACCTGATGGAACAGGGCTACCGGATCATTCCGGTCAACCCCGGCCACCGTGAGATCCTCGGGGAACCGTGCTACCGCTCGCTCTCGGAGATTCCGAGGGAACTGCCGGTCGACATCGTCGACGTATTTCGCCGGTCCGACCACGTCGCGCCGGTGGCGGAGGAAGCGATCGCGCGCGGCGTCGGTTTCTTCTTCATGCAGATGGGCGTCGTCGACCCGGCATCCGCCCGTCTGCTCGAAGCCGCCGGCATACCCGTGGCGATGGACCGCTGCATACTGGTCGAGCACGCGACCCGCGGGCTTCCGCGAAGGAATTTCGAGGCGCGGGCCGAGCGTTGACTCCTTGCCCGGCGGTCCCGAGAGATCGGGTGCCGAACGGTTTTGAACTTTGATTTGAACTTTGAACCGGAGTAGAAGAGAAGCCATGGAGAAGTCCACCAAGAGAGCCATTTCGTTTTCGGTCCTGATCGCGGCGGCCGTCATTTTCGGAATGGTCGTCGCGAGCTCGGTCAACGTCACCCCCAGATCGGAGGCGCAGCGGGAAGCGCCGGCGCGGGCCCGTTCGGGCTCGGTGCTGCTCCCCTCCTTCGCCGATATCGCCGATGAAACGATGTCTTCGGTCGTCTCGATCACCTCGACGGAGATCGTCAAGGGATCGTCCCGTCGGTTCGTCAGTCCCTTCGGGAACGGCAACGGCGATCCGTTCGAGTTCTTCTTCGGCCCGCAGCAGCGGCGCCGTGATCAGGGCGACGACGAGGAGCACAAGGAGCAGCAGGGCGGGACCGGGTTCGTCATCTCGGACGACGGCTACGTCGTCACCAACTATCACGTCGTCGAGAACGCCGACAAGGTCGAGGTCCGTCTCTCCAATCGCGACAGGACCACGGCGCGCATCGTCGGCCG
>DASXTN010000091.1:0-10107 GCA_036505435.1 Thermoanaerobaculia bacterium
GCGCGACGAGCGGTCCTGGAATACCAGGACATCTTCGGCCGGGACAATTTCTTCATCGAGTTGATGGATCACGGCCTGCCGAAGCAGACGGAGATCCTGCCCAGCCTGCTTCGTCTCGCCTCCGAGACCGGCGCCCAGGTCGTCGCCACCAACGACAGCCATTACCTCCGCCGCGACGACGCGTTCGCCCACGAGGTCCTGCTCTGTATCGGGATGGGGAAGACGCTCGAGGACGAGCGTCGAATGCGGTTCTACAACGACGAGTTCTACGTGAAGAGCGCCGACGAGATGCGCGAGCGCTTCCGGCGGTGGTCGGACGAGTCGCTGACGAACACCGTCGTGCTCGCGGAGCGCTGCGCGGTCACTTTCGATACCGAGGGTCTCCATCTGCCGACCTTCCCGGCACCGGAGGGGAAGACGCCGGCCGAGTACTTCGCCGAGCTCGCGCGGGAAGGGTTGGAACGACGCCTTGCGGAGCTCGAGCCCTTGTTCCGCGCCGGCCGCATTCCGAACGCCCCGGAGAAGTACCGCGAGCGGCTCGAGTACGAGATCGGAATCATCGAGAAGATGGGGTTTCCGTCGTACTTCCTGATCGTCTCCGACTTTATCCGACACGCCCGTGAGAACCGCATCTCCGTCGGCCCGGGCCGCGGCAGCGCCGCCGGGTCGATCGTGTCGTGGGCTCTCAAGATCACCGAGATCGATCCGCTTCGCTACGACCTTCTGTTCGAACGGTTCCTGAATCCGGAACGGATCTCGATGCCCGACATCGACATCGACTTCTGCCAGGAGCGGCGGGCCGAGGTCATCGAGTACGTCACGAAGAAATACGGCCGCGAAAACGTCGCCCAGATCGTAACGTTCTCGCAGTTGAAGCCGAAGCTCGCCGTACGCGACGTCGCCCGCGTGCTGTCGCTGCCCGTGGCGCTCGGCGACCGGATCGCCAAGCTCATTCCCGACGGCGTCGACGTCAACTTCGAGCGCGCATTGAAGGAGTCACCACTGCTCAAGGAAGCGGTCAAGTCGGACGAGGCGATCGGCCGCGTCGTTCAGATCGCCGAAAGGCTGGAGGGACTATCGCGGCACGCCGGAATGCATGCCGCGGGCGTCGTGATCGCTCCACGCCCGATCACCGATTACCTCCCGCTCTACCGCACGAACACCGGGGACGTCACGACGCAGTTCGACATGAACGCCGTCGAGAAGATGGGCCTCTTGAAGATCGACTTTCTCGGCTTGATCACACTCGACATCATGGACGCCACAGTGCAAGCCGTCGCCGAGCGCACCGGAGAGGTGGTCGACCTCGACCGTGTCCCGTTGAACGACGACAAGACGTACGAGCTCTTCCGATCCGGCAGGACCGCTTGTGTCTTCCAGTTCGACTCGTCAGGAATGCGGGACCTCTTGCGGCGCGCGAAACCGAAGGTCTTCTCCGACCTGGCCCTTCTGAACGCCCTCTACCGCCCGGGCGCCCTGGACGTCGGCATGGTCGAGGAGTACGTCCGGCGCCGCAATGGAACACGGAAGGTGACTTACCCGCTGCCGGAGATCGAGGACATTCTTCGCGAAACGCTCGGGATCCTCGTCTACCAGGAACAGGTCATGTTGATCGCCTCGCGCGTGGCGGGCTATTCACTTGCCGAGGCAGACCTTCTCCGAAAGGCGATCGGCAAGAAGAAGCGCGAGATCATGGCGGCGGAGCGGGAGAAATTTCTCCGCCGCGCCGCCGAGCATGGCACGACGAAGGAGAAGGCGAAGGAGCTCTGGGCGCTCATCGAGCCATTCGAACGCTACGGCTTCAACAAGTCCCATGCGGTGGCGTACGCGCTCGTCGCCTACAAGACGGCCTACTTGAAGGCTCACTATCCGGTCGACTTCCTCGCGGCGGCGCTCTCCGCCGAAATCGGCTCGACCGACGGCATCGTCAAAGTGATCGGCGACTGCGCGGAGATGGGGATTCCGGTTTTGCCGCCGGACATCAATGAATCGCAGAAGAACTTCGCGGCGGTTGGCTCGGCGATCCGCTTCGGACTCGCGGCGATCAAGGGCGTTGGCGACCAGGCGGCGGAGTCGATCCTCGAGGAGCGCCGAAAACAAACTTTCTTTTCGTTCACCGACCTCGCGCATCGGCTCGACTCGCGGCTCGTCAACAAACGCACGCTCGATGCCCTGATCTGCGCCGGCGCGCTCGATTCGCTCCGAAAGAACCGCGCGACCCTCGCCGCCGCGTCCGATCGGGTCGTCGCGCAGGCGGCGCGCCGCCGCGAGGAGGCGGAGCTCGGTCAGTCGAACCTCTTCGGCGGGGGCGCCGACGGTGAGCCGCTCGAGGACGGTTTCTCCGAAGAGCCGGAGTGGTCGCTCGACGAGAAGCTGCGGCGCGAGAAAGAGGTTCTGGGGTTCTACGTCACCGGGCACCCGCTCACGAAATACGCCGACGAGATCGAGCGTTTCAGCGACTCGCGCGTGCAGGAGCTGGCCTCGCGGGTCGATCAGATCGTGCGGGTCGCCGGCGTCCTCGTCAACGTCAAGAAGCAGAAGATCAAGAAGGGCGTCAACGAGGGGAAGACGATGTTGAAGGCCACGCTCGAGGATACGAGCGGCGGCGTCGCCGTTTGCGTGTTTGCGAGCCTCTACGAAAAGGTAGCTTCGTGGATCCGCGCCGACATGCCGGTCCTCGTCACCGCGATCGTGCGTGAGGCGGGCGGGTCACTCGAGCTTACGGTTCAGGATCTGATGCCGCTCGAAGGAATCCGCGAGCGGCTCGCCCGCGAAATGGAGATTCGAATCGATCTGACGCTCGCCGACGAGACACTGATGGGACGGTTGAAGGATCTTCTCAGGCTCCACTCCGGGACGACGCCGCTCGCACTGCGTCTGGTGCGGCCCGGAGACTTCGACGTGAAGCTGAAGGCGGCCGACTCCATTCGGGTCACTCCGTCGCCGCGTCTGACCGGCGAGTTGCGGGCGCTCACGGGCGAGGACTCGGTCCACTTCAACTTCTGATTCCGAGATGCCTCCGCTGCGTCTCGACGCTCTCCCGCGACATCTGGCCCGAAGTGTCTCCCGCGCGCGTTCCCTGGCGCGCGAGCGCCGGGCCCTTCTGTATATCGCCGGTGGTGCGGTGCGCGATCTCCTCCTCGGGCGTCGCGTCGTCGACGTCGACCTGGTCGTCGAGACCGACGCAGCCGGCTTCGCCCGGGAGCTCGCGCGCCGCCTGGGCGCTACCTGGAAACTTCATGGCCGGTTCGGCACGGCCGTGCTGGAGCTGCCGGAAGGGGGAAGGATCGACCTCGCCACGGCGCGGACCGAGGACTACGAGCAGGCGGGAGCGCTGCCGCGCGTTCGCGCGGGTTCGATCGAAGACGATCTCGCGCGCCGCGATTTCACGATCAACGCGATGGCGGTCGAGATCGCCTCGGCGAAAGCCCCACCGCTTCTCGATCCGTTCGCGGGGCGGAACGACCTTCGCCGCCGGCTCGTGCGCATGCTGGACCCCCGTTCTCCCTACGACGACCCCACGCGGGCATTTCGGGCCGTCCGCTACGCGAACCGGCTCGGCTTTCGAATCGAGAGGCGGACCCGAGAGTGGATCCGCACAGCTGTCCGCGATGGCGTTGTCGACGCCGTTTCCGGCGACCGCTTGCGCCGCGAGGTCGCGCTCCTCTTTTCCGAGACGGACCGCGCCGCTGCCGTTCGAAGGATGGAGAGGCTCGGTCTGGCGGCGGCAATTCACCCTGATCTGCGATTCGACGCGGACGTCGCGCGGCGACTCCGCGCCGCGGAGCGGATCGCTGGGCGGAACGACTTGCGTGCGAGCTGGCTCCTCTACCTCCTCGCCTGGATGGGAGGGCCGACCGAGGAGACGGCGCGGACGGTCGCCGCGCGGTTGAATCTTCCGGGCCGGGCGGCGCGGGTCGTGCGCGCATGGCCTCGGACCGGGCGTGCGCTCGCCCTGGCGGACTGCGACAGCCCTTCGAAGCTCGCCGCGAAGCTCGAAGAGCTCTCGGACGACGAGCTGATCGCGGCCGCGGCGATGTTCCCGCCGGCGGGCCGCCGAAAGGTCCTCGCCGCGCGCCGAGCTCTTCCCGGCCTCCGGTTGAGAATTCGAGGAAAGGATCTCGTCGCGGCCGGTGTGCCTCCCGGCCCGGCGATCGGCCGCGCTCTCTCGGCGACGCTCTCCGCACGCCGAGACGGCTCGATCCGTCCGGATGAGGAGCTCGAGTTCGCGCTCGAGGCGGCCCGATCGTGAACCTCACGGCATGCATCGCGCTGGCAGCGCTCGTTCCCATCGGCGCCGCCCACGCGGCCTCCCCGTCGACGAAGCCGACTTTCTGCATCGAATGGGTGCGGCAATCTCGAGAAGGCTACGAACGGCTCACTCTCTTCACCGATCGGACCGTCGTCTGGAAGACCGTGGACGGGAGAGGGGAGCAGGTGCGCCGCAAGACGCTGACGTCCGAGGAGCTCGACTTCTACTGCTCGTACTTCACTCGACGCGAGGTGTGGGAGCTTCCCAACGACCTCCGCACGGGCTTGACCGGAGAGTTTACGGGCCAATCTTCCGTGACCGCGGCGCGAAAGGATGGCCTCGTGAAGCGCGTTCGCTTCGACGATCTCTCGGCTCTCACGGCGGACGCCGCAGCCCTTCGCGCGGCGCTCGAAGGGTTGAAGAGCGTCATCAGCAACCCGCTCGCCCCCGCATCCCGATTCACGGCGGACGTCCTGACGCCGGGGACTGTCTTGAAGCGTTTCGATGGGGCGATCTTTCGGGTGCTCCGGATCGAGAAGGAGAAGGGCGTCGTCGAGATCGCCGGGGTGAACGAGCCGTACTCGCAGTTCGTGAAGTTGGAGGAGCTGCGTTTTCAGTTCTCCCCACCGGAATGAAAACCGCCGTCCGAATCCTCGCCGGTCGCTGGAAGGGTCGACCGCTCGACGTGCCGCGCGACGCGCGTCCCACTTCTTCCCGCGCGCGAGAGGCGCTCTTCGACATCCTGCGGGACGCGATCCCGGAGAGCCGCATCCTCGATCTGTTCGCCGGCAGCGGCGCCGTCGGGCTCGAGGCGCTCTCGCGGGGCGCCGCCGAAGCCGTCTTCGTCGAGCAGGACAGCCGCGCGCTCCAGGCGAACCTGGCCCGCCTGGGCGCCCGAACTGCCGAGGCGGAAATCCTCCAAGGAGACGCGCGCGATGCCGTGATCGGGCTCGCGCGGCGCGGCGCACGCTTCGACCTCGTTTTCGCTGACCCCCCCTACGGCCTCGAGAAAACGGTGGCGTCGCGTTCGGTCTCGACGATCCTCGCGTCAGGCGGAAAGCTCGTCGTTCAAACCGATTCCGATTCGGAGCCGCCCAAGGTCCCCCGTCTCGCGCCCGCGGGGCGGCGAGCGTACGGACGAAACGTGTTCTGGTTCTTCGAGAAGGAGGAGTGATGAGGCCGTTGCCTGGGTCCCGACGGGAATGGTAGTCTGCGCCGTTTTAACCGCCCCACCGTTTCCGGAAGGAGTGGGTTGATGCTGAACAACGGAAGGCACTTTTTCACGTCGGAGTCCGTCACCGAGGGGCACCCCGACAAGATCGCGGATCAGATCTCCGACGCGGTCCTCGACGCGGTCATGCGAGACGACCCGATGGGTCGGGTCGCGTGCGAGACGCTCGTGACGACCGGCCTCGCCTTCATTGCCGGGGAGATCTCGACGAAGACGTACGTGGATCTCCCGTCAATCGTCCGCCAGACGATCAAGGAGATCGGCTACACCCGCGCGAAGTTCGGCTTCGACTACGAGACGTGCGCCGTCATCTCCTCGATCGACCCACAGTCGCCCGACATCGCGCAGGGGGTCGACACCGGGGGCGCCGGCGACCAGGGAATGATGTTCGGATTCGCCGTTCGCGAGACCGAAGAGTACATGCCCCTCCCGCTCACCCTCGCTCACGGACTCGTGCGGCGCCTCTCGGAAGCGCGGCGGAAAGGGGAGCTCGACTTCCTCCGTCCCGACGGGAAATCGCAGGTCACCATCGAGTATGACGGCCGCCGCCCGGTGAGAGTCGAGACAGTCGTCGTCTCCACCCAGCATGCCGAGGCGATCAAGCACCACGACCTGAAGGAAGCCGTCATCGAGGAGATCATCCGCGCCGTCATCCCGCCGGAGCTCATCACGCGCGACACCAACTTCCACGTCAATCCGACGGGGCGGTTCGTCATCGGCGGTCCGCAGGGGGACAGCGGGCTGACGGGCCGAAAGATCATCGTCGACACCTACGGAGGAAGCGCGCCGCACGGCGGAGGCTCGTTCTCTGGCAAGGACCCGACGAAGGTCGATCGCTCGGCGGCGTACATGGCCCGGTACATTGCAAAGAACATCGTCGCCGCGGGTCTCGCCGACCGCATCCTCCTGCAGCTCGCTTATGCCATCGGCGTCGCGGATCCGGTTTCGGTGCACGTCGAGACGTACGGCACGGGCAAGCTCCCGGAAGAAAAGATCGTCGATCTCATCCGCGAGCACTTCGTTCTCACGCCGCGCGGGATCATCGAAACCCTCGACCTCCGACGCCCGATCTACAAGGCCACCGCGGCGTTCGGCCACTTCGGGCGTCCCGAGTTCGCCTGGGAACGCGTGGATCGAGCTGCCGAGCTTGCGAGCGCCGCCGGCGTCGACGCGGACACCGCAGCCGCGTCCGCGGGCCGATGATGCCGGCCATCGTCGACCGGACCCGACACGACGTCCGGGATCTCTCGCTCGCCTCCTCGGGAAAGCTGCGGATCGAATGGGCGAACGCGAGCATGCCCGTCCTCGGTCAGATTCGGGAGCGGTTCGAGAAGGAGAAGCCGCTCTCGGGCGTCCGTCTCTCCGCCTGCCTCCACGTCACGACCGAGACGGCGAACCTCGCACGAACTCTCGTCGCGGGAGGCGCGGACCTCCTCCTTTGCGCATCGAATCCGCTCTCGACTCAGGACGACGCGGCGGCATCTCTCGTGGCGGACTACGGCGTGGCCGTCTACGCCATCAAGGGTGAGGACCACTCGACCTACTACGACCACATCCGCGCGGCGCTCGCGCATCGACCGAACTTGACGATGGACGACGGGGCGGATCTGGTCTCTTCGCTGCTCTTTCTCGCGCTCGGAAAGGACGCGGACGTCGATCCCGTCATCCGCGAGTGGGCCGCCGGTCTGCCGCCGGGCGAGCGCGCCTCGCTTCTGTCCGCCGTCATCGGCGGCACCGAGGAGACGACGACCGGCGTCGTCCGGCTGCGCGCGATGGAGCGGTCGGGCGTGCTGAAGTTTCCGGTCGTCGCCGTCAACGAGGCGAGGACCAAGCATCTCTTCGACAACCGGTACGGAACGGGGCAATCGACGATGGACGGCGTGATCCGCGCGACGAACCTGCTCGTGGCCGGGCTGAACGTCGTGGTCGCCGGATATGGCTGGTGCGGGCGCGGTGTCGCGATGCGCGCGCGGGGGCTCGGCGCGCAGGTGATCGTCACGGAAATCGACCCCACCAAGGCGATCGAGGCTGCGCTCGACGGACATCGCGTTCTCCCGATGGAAGAGGCGGCACCGATCGGCGATCTTTTCGTCACCGTCACCGGCAACAAGTCCGTTCTCCGTGACGAGCATTTCCGCGTCATGAAAGATGGGGCGGTCGTCTGTAACTCCGGGCATTTCAACGTGGAGATCGAGATCCCGGCGCTCGAAGCGCTGTCCGCCTCGCGACGGAGGATCCGCGACTTTGTCGAAGAATTCACTCTCGGCGACGGACGTCGAATCCATTTGCTCGCAGACGGCCGGCTGATCAACCTGACGGCGGCGGAAGGCCATCCCGCGTCCGTCATGGACATGTCGTTCGCGAATCAAGCGCTCGCGGCTGAGTTCATGGTCAAGAATCACGCGACGCTCGAGAAGAAGGTCTACGCCGTCCCCGAGGAGATCGACCGAGAGATCGCCCGGCTGAAGCTCGCGGCGATGGGGGTCGTGATCGACACGCCGACGCCGCAACAGCTGCGGTACATGACTTCCTGGGAGGAAGGGACGTAGGCTCCCGTCCGTCCGGATTTCCCGGTCAGAGCTCCTCCGATTCACGACCGGTTCATCGAGCCCGGCACATCCTTTGCGTGCGAGCCCGTACTCGACATGACTCTCGTCACGGTTTCCTCAGGATCGGCGCCGGACAAGGGGAGTCTGGCCCGACGGCTGGAGTCCGGCGGAATCCTGTGCTTTCTTGAGCGGCCGATCACATTGGATCCCGGCGCGCTCGACGTCCTCCTGAGGCAGAATCCCGGCCACTCGCGCTTTCACAAGAACATCGCGTACCGGCCGACGGATGGCCGCCTGGGCGGGCTCTCGGAGATTCCGCGAGGAGATCGGGAACCGATTCGCCGCGCGCTCGCGGAATTCTCGCAGCGGGCGGTCCGCTTCACCGCCGAGCTCTTCCCGGGGTACGCGCGTTCCTGGCGTGTCGGCTACACCAGTTTTCGTCCGTTCGAGGAAGAGGGTCGGCCCCTGCGGACTCGATCTCGCAACGACCTGATGCACGTGGACGCGTTCCCGAGCCGACCGACCAATGGCGACCGGATCCTTCGCCTGTTCACGAACATCCACAAGAGCAAGCCCCGGGTGTGGATCTCCGGCGGAAACTTCGAGCAGCTCGCCGAACGCTACGCCCTCAACTCCGGTTTACTCCGTGCGGTGGCCGAAAGGCGGGGGGAGAATGCGCTCGCACGCCTCCTTCGCGCCCTCGGCGTGCGAAAAGGGAAGCGCTCGGCGTACGACCAGTTCATGTTGCTCTTTCACGATTTTCTGAAAGAGAACGAGGAATTCCAGAAGACCGCGTCGCGAGAACAGTTTTCGTTTGCCCCGGGGACGACCTGGATCGTCTTTACGGACGGCGCGAGCCACGCCGTACTGTCGGGCCGCCACGCCCTCGAGCAGACGTTCCTCGTCGCTCGGGAGAGCCTCGAGCTGCCGGAAAAGGCGCCGATCGCGGTCCTGGAGCGACTGACCGGGGGAAGGCACTTGAGCGGAGCCGGCTCGGGCGAGCCCCGGTGTTCTCCGACGGCTGCCTACACCTAGAACCGCAAGCCGATCCCCGCGTCGAGAAACGCGACGACCTGGCGGGGTCGATACGGGGCGTAGTGGAAGTCCAGTTCCGTCCAGGCGCGAAGAGGCTTCCAGACAAGGAAGTCGCGCGCGGCCGAGAGGTGCGGTCCCCAGCGCCGCGCGAACACGCGACCGGAACGCTCTTCCTCGAGTCGAGCGGGCGCAGCCTCCTTGAACCGATCCACGCCGACAGCGAGGTCCACCGGAAGCTGGGTCAGGCGTCGCGTCAAGACCACGTCGCCCCCCCAGTAATCCACGTCGGCGTCGCCGATGTTCGGCGGGAGGCCCTTCTCTCTCTCGAACGATCCGCGGATGTACCGCAGGCGGAGTCGGTCTTCCGCGAAGCTGATCGCAAGGGCGCCGAACTTTTGCCCCTCCGCGTCGCGGGATCCGCCGGAGAGAAAAGAGCCGGCCCCTCCACCGCCCCACACCGAGACGTGCTGGGCGGACGCGGACCGATCGCCCGTGAGCAACGCGAGGAGCAAAGGCAACAGCCGACGAAGGGCCACAGCGGCTCGATCCTACTTCCTCTCAGGTTCGCAGCCGGACGAGGAGGAAGCTCGCCGCCGTCGCGAAGAGGACGTGAGGCG
Organism: Thermoanaerobaculia bacterium; assembly: GCA_036505435.1. Taxonomy (GTDB): domain Bacteria; phylum Acidobacteriota; class Thermoanaerobaculia; order UBA5066; family Gp7-AA6; genus Gp7-AA6. The sequence continues at coordinate 9,685 of DASXTN010000091.1, forward strand.
ACCACGCCGCGAGGAGCGGTGGGAGAGCACCGACGTCGCCCAGCTTGGTGAAGAGCGCGGTCGAGATCAGGAACACCATCCCGAGGACCAGACCAACGCCGATTCCCGCGAGAGCTCCGCGCTTTCCGATTCGGAAGGCGAACGGGAGCGCGAGAAGCGCCATCACCGGGAGAAGAAGGGGGCGAGCGAGCTTCCACTGGAGCGAGGTCTCGAAGCTCGCCGTCGGATAACCGCTCCTCTTCAGCCGCCGTGCGTACCGCTGAAGCTCTCGAAAGCGCATCTCCGCGGGAGTCCTCCGTTCAGCCGCGAAGGCGGCGGGCGGGTCTCCCGCCGTGTGCTCCTCGAGAAAGGTGACGAAGGAAACCGTGTCGCCTCCCTCGAGTGCTCGAGTCCACCCCTGCCGAAGGACCCAGCTCTTCGAGC
>DASXTN010000092.1:0-3576 GCA_036505435.1 Thermoanaerobaculia bacterium
GAACGTCTGCGGGTCTGACTCCCCGGTTCCGTGCGACGACAACGGCCACGGCTCGCACGTGACGGGAACCGCGGTCGGCTCGGATGGCGGCGAGAACCAGATCGGTATGGCGCCGGGGGCGAGCTGGATCGGCTGTCGCAACATGGATCAGGGGGACGGCACGCCCGCCCGCTACGCGGAGTGCTTCGAGTTTCTCCTCGCGCCGACCGACACGAGTGGGGCGAACCCGCACCCCGAGCTCGGTGCCGACGTGATCAGCAACTCCTGGGGGTGCCCACCGAGCGAGGGCTGCACGGACCCGAACGTTCTCCGCGCGCTCTTCGAGAACACGCGTGCTGCGGGGATCTTCCTCTCCGTCGCCGCCGGAAACCGGGGAGCGAACGGTTGTTCTTCGATCAGCTGGGCGCCGGAGTTCTACGAAGCCTCCTTCTCCGTCGGTGCCACCTCGCTCGACGACACGATCGCGCCCTTCAGCGGTCGGGGGCCGATCGTCGTCGACGGTTCGAATCGGATCAAGCCCGACGTCGTCGCGCCGGGGGTGAACATTCGATCGTCGATTCCCGTGGACGGATACGGCAACCTCTCGGGAACATCGATGGCGACTCCCCACGTCTCCGGCGCGGTCGCGCTCATCTGGTCCGCGGCTCCATGGCTTGCGAACCACGTGCCCGAGACTGAGGAGCTGTTGCGCGCGACCGCAGTGCGGCTGACCACGGACGAGCAGTGCGGAGGCGTCCCGGGCTCGGCGATCCCGAATCCCGTTTTCGGCTGGGGTCGCATCGACGTGGCGGCGGCCGTCTCCGCGGCGCTTGCGACCCAACCGGCGCCCGCTCCGGCACCGCGAATTCCTGTGAGCCGCTCGCGATCCGGTTCCCGCACACTCTTGCCCAGGAGCTGATAGCTGATCGCTGATCGCCCGGTCCGCTAAACTCCGGTCATGGCCATTCTTGCCTCTCGTGACGAATCCGAAACCCGCGCAACCCTCGATATCGAGGTTCCCGCCGAGGACGCCGAGCGGACGTATTTTGCGGTCACGCGCGCCTTCGCAAAACGCGCGGCGCTGCCCGGGTTTCGGCGCGGCCATGTGCCGGAGTCGCTGGTCCAACAGCGTTTCGCCGGCGAGATCCGGGAGGAAGTTCTCGAGCGGCTTCTGCCCGCCGCGCTTTCGTCGGCGATCGCGGAAAAGAACATGTCCATCCTCGGGCACCCGCGCGTCGAGAACCTCGAGTGGAATCCCCCGGGGCCGATCCGCTTCTCGGCGCGACTCGACTTGAAGCCGGTCGTGGACCCCGGCGAGTATCGCGGCATCCCCGTCGAGGACGTCTCGGTCGAACCGTCCGAGGAGGAGGTCTCGCAGGTTCTCGAGCGGATCCGCGACTCCCACGCCGAGTTCCATCCGGTCGAGGGACGTCGAGCCGGTCGCGGAGACTACGCCGTCGCGGACATCGCCGGGCATTTCGTGGAGGTCCTGGAGCCCGGGCAGAACCCGCGAACGTTCCGCGACGAGAAACTGACGCTCGAGGTCGGGCATCCCGACTCGATGGTCGAGATCAACGAAGCACTCACCGGCGCCTTGCCCGGGGAGACCCGGACGTTTCGCAAGACGTTCCCTGACGACTTTGCGAACGAAGACTTCCGCGGCAAGACCGTGGACTACGAGGTGACGCTCGCGGCTCTGAAGGAGAAACGCCTGCCGCCGCTCGACGACGAGTTCGCCCGCGCCGTCGCACAGGCCGAGTCCGCCGAATCGTTGCGGGAGAAGGTGAGCTCAAATCTCCGGCAGGAGAAGGAGTCGGCGCGACGACGAAAGTTCCGCCGGGAAGTGCTCGACGCGATCCTCTCGAGGACGAACGTCCCGGCGCCGGAAGTGCTCGTCGAGTCCGAGGTGGGCGCCGCGCTGCGCGACTATGCGCGCTATCTCGAGGCCAACGGAGTCGATGCGAACGAGGTGGACTGGGAAAAGATCAAGGCAGACGCACGTCCCGGCGCTGTGCGCCGCGTGCGCGAGTACCTGGTCTTGGACGCGATCGCTCGCCGCGAGGGGACCACGGTTACCGACACGGAGGTCGAAGCGGAAGTGAAGCGCGCAGCGGCGCGCCGCGGCGTGGAAACTTCGGAGCTGCGCGAGCGGCTCTCGAAGAACGACGGCTTGGAGGCTCTCCGCGACGAGATGCGGCTCTCCCGGACCGTGGACCTCTTGATCTCTGCGGCGCGGGTGTTACCCTCGATGGAGCCGGTCGAGCGGTGATGACGGCTTCGCCGGCGGAATGGCCGAGTGGGCCGGAGGGTTGACGAGTTGGAACACGAAGAAGACGAAGGGGGCCACATGGTTCTCGTACCGATGGTGATCGAGCAGACGAGCCGGGGCGAGCGGGCCTACGACATCTACTCGCGCCTTCTCAAGGACAACGTCATCTTCCTCGGAACGCCGATCGACGACCAGATCGCGAACCTGATCATTGCCCAGATGCTCTTCCTCGAGTCAGAGAACCCGGACAAGGACATCTCGTTCTACATCAACTCGCCGGGCGGAGTGACCTCCTCGGGATTCGCGATCTACGACACGATGCAATACGTCAAACCCGACGTCTCGACGATCTGCATCGGGCAGGCGGCGTCAATGGCGGCCGTGCTGATGGCAGCCGGTGCTCCCGGCAAACGGTACGCGCTTCCGAACTCGCGCTTTCTCATTCACCAGCCGTGGGCGCAGGGGCTCGGGGGACAAACCTCGGACATCGAGATCCACGCCAAGGACATGCTGAAACAGCGCGAGCGCATCAACCACATCCTCGCCGAGCACACGGGGCAGTCGATCGAGAAGATCGGAAAGGACACCGACCGCGACTACATCCTCGAGGCCGAGGACGCGAAGAAGTACGGCCTCGTGGACGCGATCTACCACCGCCGCGACGACATCGCGCTCAAAGCGGCCGGGTAGCCACGCGACGGCGCTCCGGCGCCGGAATAGACTTCGGGCATGTCCGACTTCTACCTCGGCCGGACGGTCTCCGACTCGAAGCCTCTCCTCTACGACAGCCGCGACCTCGTCACGCATGGCGTCTGCGTCGGGATGACCGGCAGCGGAAAAACGGGACTCTGCATCGATCTGCTCGAAGAGGCGCTTCTCGCCGACATTCCGCTGTTCCTGCTCGACCCGAAAGGCGACGTCACGAACCTGCTTCTCGTCTTTCCCGAGCTCCGGCCCGAGGACTTCGCGCCATGGGTCGATCCGGACGGCGCGCGGCGCGCCGGACGCACGCCGGCTGGAGAGGGGGCGGCGCAGGCGAAGCTCTGGAAGGACGGCCTCGCCAAATGGAAAGTCCCGCTCGAGTCGCTTCGCCGGCTCCGGGAGAAAACGGCGTGGCGTGTCTTCAGCCCCGGATCCCGCGCCGCGCGTCCCATCAATTTGCTTGGATCATTCGAGCCCCCGCAAGGTCTGTCCTGGGATCGCGACGAGGAGACACTTCGCGACCAGATCCGCGGCGTAGTCACGGGTCTGCTCGGACTCGCCGGGATCGAGGCAGGAGAAGTCAGCGACCCGCGTACCGCTCTTCTCGCGCTTACCCTGGAAGACTG